>JAAXIK010000017.1:0-2139 GCA_012270385.1 Rubripirellula sp.
TGATTCTGCTCTGTGGCGCTCGGTTGGGCGCCACAGCGATTCGCCATTTTTTTGTACTCGCGGATGCGAATACAACAAGCGATCTCGCATTGCTGAACTCAACAGAAGTTTCATCACCAAATTGTCAATGATCGGTTTGCAGACATGTGAATCACATGCCCCTTCTCTTCGAGAAGAACTCCCGAAGGAGTTTGCTAGGCCCGGTACTATCCGGGAATGTGTTGTTGTCGTCAACGGGTCTCATCAAAAAATGATGAAGTTTTCGTTGACGTCACTCACTGTTCAAAGAAGAAATTTGCGATGCAAACTGCAACTCTCAATAAGTGAGAGGCGGAAAGATATAGGCCGGCGAGGCTGCTGGCAATAGGCATTGCAGCTTTTTCGCAGATTTATTTTTCCAGAGGGCTTCAAAGCAACAAAGTGAAGCAAATATCACCCAATTTCAGGCCAGATCCCTCGGTGAATGTAAGAACGGTTCAGTGAGAGTCGGATGCCTGTAAGGGACTATTCTCGGTGCAATGGGACGCTTTCTTCAATGGATTCTGCGTCTTTTGCGTTCTTTTGCGGGCAAGGGACCCATTAAAGAGTAGGATCCGGGACTTTTTTCCAGGCTCCAGCATCCTTGGGGCAGTTTGTGAACTACCGTTCCTTCGGATGACAAGCTCGGATCCTGATGGGTTCGGGATATCCCGAGGATCCGCTTGTCCCGTCAATAATTCTGCAGGGTGAATCTTGTTATGCCACTTCAGCTGGTCTGAAAATTGTGGCTCCGCCCCAGTTAATCAACTCAAGTCCCCAATCATGTAGAGGAGACTGTAGTGTCAGGAATTGCGAACAACAGTCAGGGTTCCGCAGGCCTTGCAGAGGACGCGTTGGAGCAACTTGCATCAAGATTGGAGGCGTTAAGCCTAGATTCGAATAGCCCTGATGCAGACGAACAACCTATTGAGATCCATTCCACGTCAAGCTCTTCTGCTGTTCAAAGGGATGAGGTTAGGACACCCTCAATCTCCAATGGTAATTTCTCTACCCAGGATATTTTTCCCGTGGGTCCCCCGTCTCCTCAACAATCGGTTGAAGGCCAAAGAGACGCGGTATCGACGGAGCATGTTTTCCCGTCGGAGTCGGTGGGAGGTTCATCAAAAAAACCTGGTCAGATTGGGGAATCTAAACTCGATCTGGTTGCAGGTCGACCCTACGGCATTTCCACAAACTCAGGGCCGCTCGAACCGCAGCAATCGGTTTCCAATGGTCATCGGGTAATGATTGATCATTACGAACGCGGTCGTGATGAGCCTTGGCGTCCTCAGGAACCGTTAAGCCTCGCTCAAGGAGGAGTCAACGAAACGCTTCTCGAGGCGATTGTCTATCGTTTTCTACTGAGTATCGGGGAAGCTACTGGTCGCGAAATAGCCGATCAAGTAGCCCTTCCCGTTCCGCTAATTCAGCCCTTGGTGCATCGACTGAAAATGGAGCAGCATGTTGCCTATAAGTCCGCAACCTCCACGAATGATTACATCTACGTTTTGACAGACGAAGGTCGTCGATTAGCCCGTGGTCATCAGCAAGATTGTTCCTATTTCGGGGCCTGTCCCGTGCCGTTGGAACAGTACGTGGAGAGTGTTCGTGAGCAAAGTATGGATGGTCAATATCCCAAAAAGAAAGATCTGGAACACGCCTTTGAGGATCTACTGATCAATCCTGGAATGTTCAACCGACTGGGGCCCGCGATCGCTAGCGGAAAAGGGATGTTTTTGTTTGGCTATCCGGGGAACGGTAAGACTTCCATTGCAGAGAGAGTGACAAAGGCGTTTGGCCAATACATTTGGGTTCCCAAAGCAATCGAGATAGCCGGTGAGGTCATTCGTTTATGGGATCCGATGTGCCACGTTCTTGAAATGCCTCAATCTTCTGCCGGTCTCTATGACTGCAGTGGTTTCGATAAACGCTGGGTACGGATACAGCGACCCACAATCGTAGCGGGAGGCGAGCTGACGATGGAGATGCTCGAAGTGCAGCACAATCCCGAAACCAATGTTAGTGAAGCGCCTCTGCAGTTGAAGAGTAACTGCGGTACCCTGGTGATCGATGACTTTGGTCGACAGATGCTTATCTGGGACCTAATCCAGAAGAAAAAGA
>JAAXIK010000017.1:2149-8756 GCA_012270385.1 Rubripirellula sp.
TGCTGAATCGATGGATCGTTCCGTTAGAGAAACGCTATGATTTTCTCAATCTTGCGAGCGGTAAAAAAATGCAGGTGCCGTTTGATCAGATGGTGGTGTTCAGCACGAATTTAGAACCCAAAGATTTGGTTGATGATGCATTCTTGAGAAGGATTCCCTACAAGATCGAGGCGGAGAACCCACCCGAGTCAGATTTTCGTCAGCTTTTTGAAATCATGTGTGGCGTTGTGGGCGTTCCCTACCGAGACTCAGCAGTAGATTACCTAATCGAGCATCATTATGTGCCCCATCAACGAGCCATGAGGATGTGTCATCCCCGTGATCTTTTGCTTCAAGTGAAGCACTACTGCCTCTACCATGATGTTCCGATCGAGCTCAAGGATGAGTATCTTGATTTTGCTTGCCAGAATTATTTTTCTGTTCTTTAGCGGGCAAGCATCAAGGGTATTCCGTGCATGGGACACTCCTTGCTTAATGAAAAAAGCGTCGTATACGCCCGGGCAATTCCTTGGGAGATACACGAACGATCAGGGTTCGTCAGCAATCGAATCGTTTTCTGGTGTTGCGGGGTCTTCTGGCGCCCGTTTTCTCAATTTTCGTTGCAAGCTCCTTCGGTGTATCCCCAGGCGTCTGGCGGCTTCAGAAATGTTGCCACCGCAGTCGCTCAAGACCCGGTGGATATGCTCCCATTCATTTCGAGCTAGGGAAGGTGCAGGAAACGCGATTGCGCCCTCGGGGACGGATGGTGAGTCCCCTCGAACAAATGCCGAAAGAATGTCATCTGCATCGGCTGGTTTACTCAGGAAGTTCACCGCTCCAGCACGTACTGCGTCGATGGATGCGGGGATACTGCCGAAACCTGAGAGCATGATGACACGTGTGTCCGGCTGAATGTTTAGCAGTGATCGCAAGAGTTCCAATCCGCTTTTTCCGGGCATTCTCAAGTCCAAAACCGCCAGTTCAGTCGGTCTTGCAGAAAAGGTTTCCACCGCTTCCTCGTAATTCCCCGCCGTCTCAACTCGGAAGCCTCGCTGTTGCATTGCGACGGACAGACGTTCCCGCAGCACGTAAGTGTCATCCACCAGTAGGATGCTGGAAGCTCCCACCGTAGCCGTGTTGTAGACCGGATCGGGGTCACCGCTTGAATCAATCATGATGATTTGCCGTGGTATTCGAATGATGGTCGGCTTTCCCGTTTGGACAATGATCCAAAACGAAGCCCTGTTTTTGTAGTCCGTTCATCACAGCTCTCCTAAGTAGCCGTGCGTACGTATTCTTGTTGACCGGCCAATGGAATCGAGACGATCGCTGCGGTTCCCGAACCTGGGGAAGATTCGAAATGAAGTTGTCCACCGAGCTGGGAGATGACATTTTTGGCCAGAAAAAGTCCAAGTCCAATCCCACTGCCGGGGGCTTTCGTGGTGAAAAAAGGGTCGGAAGCTCGGCCTAGGACTTCCTCGTTCATTCCCTCGCCTTGATCAATTACAAGTATTTTGACTGCTTCCGCTTCCAAGATGGCTTCAACGTGTATCGTGCTACCCTCTTTGCTCGCGTCCAGTCCATTGTGAATCAAGTTTCGTATCGCTTGAGCTACCGCCTCTTGTGGAACCCATAAAGCTGCCTGCTCCACAACGTCTGCACCATCAGAGACCTCCACCCGATGTGGGTCTCTTATTCCTTCAAGCGTCGTGTCAATGAGTTCGCCCACCGTGGTGTGATCCCATCGCTGGGCCATTGAGTCACCCGCAGAGTCAAGCAGCCGATGGAGAATTTGTTTGCACATTTCAAGTTGAGCGTCGATTAATTGTAGGTCAGAGGTCGCTGAGTCTGGTTTATTGACATCTTCGAGGTGTCTCGAAAGTTCGCGAACAATGACATCAATGGTGGATAATGGCGTTGCCAATTCATGGGCTGCTCCTGCCGCGAGACTGGTAAGACCTTGTAGTCTCTGGCTCGCATCGCGAGCCGCTTGAGTTTTTCGTAGCTCGCTTTCCCGATTTTTTAACTGCGAAGCGGTTCGGGTTACAAAGTAGGTGACCACGCTCGAGCAGGTAGCAAACGCGAGCATAAGGCCCATGACTCGCAGATTGAGTTCATTCGAGGGTGTCGCTCCCAAGGCTTCAACTGGCATCGATTGAAACAACAGGAACGTATACCCAAAGATTGCCACCGCAGTGAGGCTCCATGCTGCTCGTGGCCGGATCATGACCCCACCGACTGCAAGGTTTACGAAGTAAAAAAAACTGAAAGGATTGCCTGTTCCACCGCTGAAATAAAGCATGACCGTCAGCGTAGCCAGGTCGAGAAGCATCAGCGCAAGCGCTACGGAGTGCTCAGAATCCTCTGTGTGGCTTTCGGCTGAATGAGATGACGCTTGAGATCGGTCAGTTTGGCTCTCTTGAGGAGCCGCAACTACCTGCCTTCTTGCAACGTGAATACGCAGCCAGAATCCGTAAGCAAGTTTGGTGATGCCTGTGAGGGTGAGGCAAGCGAAGAGTGGGGTATAGTGGAGTTTTACGTCGGTAAGAATCCCAGCGACTAAAACGGTAATTAATTGACCCGTCACCGCTGACCATCTTAGAAATAGAAGCCAAGCGGAAGACCCCAGCGGCGCAGGCGATAGGGATCTCAAAGGAATGGGTGACTTGCCAATTAGGTGTATGGGAGATTATTGCCTTGTGCTGCTATGTTTTTGTTTTCGTCGGTCGTTATTTTTGTCGTGATATGATTTTCGCCTTCCGTGACCGAGTAAACTACCTATGCCTCTGATCAAGCCTAGGCGTTACTTCATGTCACGGCGTGACAGTTCATCACGCAACCTAGCGGCAAGTTCGTATTTTTCCTGTTCGACAGCGTCAGCAAGTTGTTCGTTGAGAGTCTGACCCACTGAATATTCATTTCGTAATGATTCACGAAGGTCTACCAACCGAACAACCAATTCGTCATTGTCGAAATGGTCATCCGCTTCGTGCTTTTCAAAAAAAGCTTTCATGGTTGTTAAGCCGGAATTGATCGCTTGGATCGCCTCCTCCGCGGATGCTTCTTCGAGTTGTCCCAATGCTTCTGCTTGCGTGCGGTGAAATAAAACAAAGGGTCGATATTGTTCGTGTGAGCCAATCCATTCCTCGTCGGGACTCATGCTCTCGGTAATGTCCATCAGTCGGAGCGTGTGATCAGCATCCATGACAGCACGATTGTAGAACTGCAGTCTCAGCCAGCTAATTCGCCTGTGGTAAAACTGCATGAACTCTCTGTCGATGTCCATGCATTGTTGTTCGGTGAGTGAATGGTCTGGCTCCAATAGTTGCGTTTGCTGAAGGAATTCTAAAACGGACTCGTGGCCTTCGTAGGATTCGCCATCGGGGCGGCCGGTGGTCTCCAGTTGCAAGATGCCCATGTCTACCCGCATCTGGAGAACATCACGTCCATCCTTACCTTTGACCAGTCGCACACCCAGTGTCTGCGGATCAAAGGCCCATTTAGAAAGCATCTCGTCGAGGTGGGTCGCTTTTTTCATTGGATTTAGGGAACTTGATGGTGCGCCACAGGGGGGTCAGGGGAGTGTCTTTGCATCATGCATCCTCCTGATTGCTTGTCGTGAGGATCACATGGCAATGACTGTTGCACTGGCTGAATCGTAGTTTAATTAGAAATGTTCTTACATACCGCATTCAAGTTGACGATGAAAAATCATTTTTTTCATGACCATCATGATCTTCATTCCCTAAAATTATGGAATCTTGCGATTTGAGTTCCTACCACCGAGTGTATTTCAGTGGTGAAAAGGTGAACATTCTGTTCTTCATCCTAGTGTTATTTCGCTTCGAAGCACAGGCAACGGATTTGGGGATCAGCAACTCCGAATTCTCAATCAAAATGCAGGCGATGACCGACTAAAGGGTTCAGCGGCTGGTGTTGTGCTTGCGTGGCGGTAGATAGAAACACTGAGAGGCTATTTTTGGGCTTGCCAAAAATAAGTTGGATAAGTCGACACATGGCTCAGAATCATGGCGCTGGATTGCTCTCAGGTTGCTGTAAGACTCGATTTTATGTCACGAGTCGAGCCTGAGTTGATTGCTGCGAAGAGCTTTTTTTTCCGCTTGTTCTCGTTTGTTTTTTAACCGTCGCCGCTGGCTGCCTTTTGTTGGTTTAGTGGGTTTGCGTTTTTTGGGGGGGTGCTCGCAGGTCACAAGAAGTTGGACCAAGCGTTGCCGCACGTCCTGGATATTCTTTTTTTGATCTCGATAGCGATCGGACTGGAGTACGATTTCACCCTCCCTGGTCATACGGTTACGGTTCTGCTCGGTGAACCTCTTCCTCCATCCGACAGGGAAATGATCGCATCGAAATGGGTTCCATCTGAGGGTTGCCTTAGTGTTGACTTTATTCACGTTCTGCCCGCCCGGGCCACTGCTTCGAGCGGTCGTGATTTGCAGTTCTTTGTGACTGAGGGTCAATTTGGGTGTGATGCGTAAATCTTCCATCTATGCTGGGGATCCTAAAAATCGGAAGGCGTCATTGATGGGTTTGGTAAGTTCAGTTTTCTATGTCGATAAAAGCGGGACATTTGTTCTTTCGAATCTTTGCACTCAGCAGCGGTCGGTATTCTAGCTGCTTTTTCGGAATCCAAGAATTTAACCTGAGGCGACTGCGTTTAGTTGAGGATTTTCTGTTCGCTACAATTTTCGACGTGTAACGAATTCGCTGACTATTACATCTTTGCGACAGTCCTTTGTCGAGTTGCTGTCCACTGTGCTGTGTAGACTAACTCTGTTGGATATGATGATCAGTTGGTGACCGATGCCCCTGAGAATTGAGATGGAAATTTGATGACCCACTTACGAATAAAACACTGCTTCTGTTGTGGTCAATTCACGACACCTTTGGGTGTCGCCCTGATCTTCATCGCGGAGAGTCTTCTTTGCGGTGGGCTTCATGTAGTTGCTCAAAGTGGTGAATCTTCGACAGAGGTGGCCTCAGAGTCCCCTTCCGTGTCTGTGGTTAAAAATGTTGAAGAGTTGCAATGGCCACGTTTTCTCGGTGCCAACTACGATGGTGCTGCTCGATTAGGGGATAAGTCAATTGATTGGTCGGTAGAGCCGAGTCTTCAATGGAATATTGAGGTGGGAGATGGTTACGGCATTGCTTCCGTCCAAGGTGGCCGCGTCTATCAATCGGATGCAGTCGGTGGTTCGCGTTTCACGGCTGGAGATGAAAGGCTTCGCTGTCTCGACCTAAGCAGTGGTAAAGTCCTGTGGGAAAAGCAAGAGCCAATCGAATATCAGGATTTGTATGGATACGAAGCAGGTCCTCGAAGCAGCCCCATTGTTCATCAAGGTCGCGTGATTACCTATGGAGTGACAGGGTTGCTGGTTTGTCGTGACGCATTAACCGGTCGTGCCTTGTGGAAAAACGAGGTCAGCCAGACATACGGAGTGGTTCAAAACTTTTTTGGTGTGGGGGCTGCACCAATGGTCGCCGGCGATCTTGTTGTTGTCATGGTGGGTGGCAGTCCCCCAGAGGATCAGGATTTACCGCCAGGTCAATTGGATCGTGTCATCCCCAACGGAACAGCATTAGTTGCATTTGATCTGAATAATGGCAAGGAAAAGTGGAAGGTTGGTGATGATCTCGCTAGTTACAGCAGTCCGCGGTTGATGAAGATCGGTGGAAAGGATGCCGTGATTGCGTTCTGCAGAGGCGGCTTATTGGCTGTTGAGCTCGAGACAGGAAGGCAACTGTGGAAGTATGACCATCGTGCATCCATCTTGGAGAGCGTCAATGCAATGATGCCCATCGTTAATAAAGATCAAATATTTATTAGCGAATGTTATCAAATCGGAAGTGTTCTGCTGCAGGTGGATCCATCATCCGCGAACGTAATCTGGAAAGATGACAGGAGGAGTCGAGACAAGGCGATGCGTTCGCATTGGTCCACTCCCGTGCTTGTGAACGACTATCTCTATGGCTGCAGTGGCAGGAACGCTCCCGATAGTGACTTTCGATGCGTTAAGTTTTCAACTGGAGAGGTTCAGTGGGTCGATCCAAGACGAACTCGGTCGAGTGTTACACGTTGGGGTGATCATTTATTAGTGATGGAAGAACGTGGCTTACTCGAAGTCATGAGAGTCAATCCTGAAAGGATGGAGGTCATCGCAAGCTATGACTTTTCGTTGCCAAGTGGTACACGACCTGCATTACGGTTTCCATGTTGGTCCGCTCCCGTTGTTGTGGGTGATCAAATGCTTATCAGGGGAGACCGAAACGTAATGTGTTTGCGTTGGTCAAAAAGGTGACGTTGTTCGCAGTTTCTTCGCGAAATCTTCTTGGTTGAAAACGCTCCCAGATAAGATCTTCAGATTTTCCTCTTGATCGAGGAATCTGTGCCAATTTTGTGGAGGACGCTTCCATGAAAATCTGGGCGGTTCGTCAAATCACTTTTCACGCTTGACAGCTCAATCTCCCTCTGGTGTTCGGGACGATTGTCACGTCCGACCGAATTTTTTCTTGGCGCGATTCACTGGACGTGCACACATCACTTATCTACCAAGCGGGAATGTTGTCGGCCTGAGCATGCTTGCGAGAGTGGTTGAAGAGGGGCGAGCAG
>JAAXIK010000255.1 GCA_012270385.1 Rubripirellula sp.
GGTCTCCACGGGGGCGACGTCAGCGATTGTATCGGACTCCAATGTGTCTGCTAAAGTTTCCCCCGCGATGAGTTCACCGAATGATTCGATTGCCTCGTTCGCGGCTTCGGAATCGGTGACCACCGCGACCCGGATGCGATCGGTGTATTCGCACTCGATCGCCTTTCTTTGATTCTGAATAGTCCGGATTAGATCTTTAGCGATCCCCTCCCGACGCAGCTCGTCATTCACTTCTGTATTTATCACCACGACGCAGCTATTGCCTTGAGCAGCAGCCCAGCCATCATTGGCCTGGAGACGCACTTCAATTTCTTCACTGGAAAGTTCGATGGGGCCATCGGGGAGTTCAAGGGTCACGACGCCATCGGTTTGTAAGGATTGGAGCAGGACGTTGCCATCGGCTTCCTGCAGCGCTTTCTTGACGGCGGGAACTTGTTTGCCAACCTTTGGGCCCAGCAGTTTAAAGTTGGGGACAACGGTGTATTGGACATATTGATCACCATCGGTGGTGTAGGCGACACCCTTTACATTGAGTTCCTCTCGGACCAGCTCGTCGTGGGTTTCTAGCCATTGAATCTGGTGATCATCTTTCAGTACTACTTCAACACGCGAAAGAGGAAGGCGAACCTTTAGCTTCGCTTCTGCTCGTGCGGCACGACCCAGTGACGCGATCTCCCGAAGCACTTTCATGGACTCAGACAGTTCCTCGTCAATCTGCTCGGTCGCTGCCGTGGGGTAATCACACAGATGCACACTCTTCAGGACTCGATCACCGAATGGCGTTGCCAAATGTCGAAAGAGGGTTTCGGAGAGGAAAGGCACGAAGGGAGCGATCAGTTTTGAAATCTGAAGCAGGGTTTCGTAAAGAGTCCAGTACGCATCTGCCTTATCCTGTTCCGTGGCCTCATCGTCCACATTGGCCCAGAAGCGATCTCGCGAGCGGCGTACGTACCAATTACTCAGTCCATCGATCAGCTCCGTGATCGCTTGGCAAGCGTTGTAGTTGTCAAGGCGATCCATTCTTTCAGTCACCAACTGGATCGTCCGATTCAATTCAGAAAGGATCCAGCGATCAATTTCATTTCGCTCGGCCGGTGCTCGGTAACTCTTGGCCGACGCCAAGCTCTGTGGAGTTAATTGATCATCCACATCGGTAGCTTGCGTGGGTTCAAAGCCATCGATTTCAGCGTAGATGGTGAAGAAGCTCGCAACATTCCAGAGTCTGAGGAGGAATTCAGGAATGGACTCTTTGATCGATTGCTCACGGTATCGAATGGCAGTCCAGGGTGGTTGGCCGGAAAAGAAAAACCACCGAAGCGCATCGGCGCCATATTTATCGAAAATTTCTCGAGGTTCACGGTAATTCCGTTCACTCTTACTCATCTTATTCCCGTCTTCACCGAGCATGAGTCCGAGGACGATGCAATTTCGGAAAGGATGGGGAAAAGATTGTTCTTCGGAGATTTCACTCGAATGCGGATCTGCGGCGGTGAATCCTTCGTCCGCGATTTTGGAGCCTTCACCAAATAGCATCGTACTAATTGCCAACTGGCTATAGAACCAACCACGAGTCTGATCAAGCGCTTCGCTAATGAAGTCCGCCGGGAACTGATCCTTGAAGCGGTCAGCGTTTTGATGTGGCCAACCCCACTGCGCGAAGGGCATCGCGCCACTGTCGTACCAGCAGTCGATGACCTCGGTGACGCGCTTCATGCGTGCGCCTTCTGAGAACGGCGACGCATAAGTGACCGAATCAATGTATGGCTTATGAACACGCAGGTCATCGACGAGTTCAGGTTGAGCGGCTTTGGCTTCTTCCCAAATTTGGGTTCCATCCACTCCCGGTTTGTCCAGCAACTCCTGATAACTGCCGATCGCTTCCATCTTCCCCGTTTCTTGGCAAACCCAGATTGGTAGGGGAGTGCCCCAGTAGCGTTCCCGTGACAATGCCCAGTCGACATTGGATTCCAGGAAATTCCCAAAGCGCCCATCCTTGATGTGCTCAGGTTGCCAGCCAATCTCCGAATTGTTCTTGAGCATCATGTCTCGGAACTTGGTCGTTCGGATAAACCAGCTTCGTCGCGGGTATTGAATCAGGGGATCATTTTTCGCACGCCAACAGAACGGGTACTCATGCAGGTATTGTTCTTGGTGGAGCAGGCGTCCGGTCGCTTTCAGAGCGCGAGCCATTGGTTTGTCAGCGTCTTTCACCCAAGTTCCAGCAAACGAATGCTCTTGAAACGTGTCAAAATCGTTGGTGAATTTTCCGTCTGGACCCACTGCACAGAGAAGTTCGGGGCGTTGACCCTCCACGAATCTCCTTTGCTCATCGACTAGCACATCATGATCGACCTCGCCGAAAGCCGGCGCTTGATGGACAATGCCACTTCCGGAATCGGTCGTTACAAAATCTGCTGCAACGACCCGCCAATAAAGGTGTTGGTGACCACCGGTTCGCAACTCACCCTCTGGATCGCCTGTGGCGCTACGGCAGGGTGGGGTCGGTGGCTAGTAGCGAAGCCCGATTAAATCCGCAGCAGCAATGTCCTCGATCCATTCAAGATCGCGTTTTAATTTTGCGGAGATCGTATCAATCAAGGCTTTTGCCAAGATCAGTTCGTTACCTGTCTCAGGATCTTTGACGACGCTGTACTCCACCTTGTCAGGATGGACCGCGGCATACATGTTGCTTGGTAGTGTCCAGGGTGTAGTTGTCCATACCACTAATGAACGACCCGGGTGATCAATCAATGGAAAGAGGACGTAAACACTCGGATCAGCGACTTCACGATAACCCTGCCCGACTTCACCGGAGGAGAGTGCGGTTCCGCCCTGTGCCCACCACCAAACAATTTTGTGTCCCTGATAAAGTAGCCCACGATCAAAAAGATTCTTAAGGCTCCACCAAACACTCTCTACGTAACTCTGGTGATAGGTGACGTATGCTTCATCCAGATCCACCCAAAATCCAAGTCTTCGGGTTAAATCTTGCCACTGCTGCATGTAGCGCCAAACACTCTGTTGACACCTTTGGATGAAGGGTTCCTCGCCATAAGCTTCGATCTCTTCTTTACTATGGATGCCGAGGTCTTTTCCGACTTCAACTTCCACGGCCAACCCATGCGTGTCCCAGCCTGCCTTCCTTTCGCAACGAAACCCTCGCATGGTCTTGTAACGCGGGAAGACGTCCTTGATGCTTCGAGTCAAGCAGTGGCCCGGGTGAGGAAGTCCATTGGCGGTCGGTGGACCTTCATAGAACACGAAAGAGGGTGAATCACTGCGACGCCTTAACGACTCCGCGTAGATATCATGCTGATCCCAATACTGCAGGATCTCCTGTTCCATTTCAGGAAATTTCGGGCTGCTTGCTAGGGCACTAAGCTTGCGGTCGGGAGCGGACATAGCATTAAAAACTAAGGTTCAGTTTCGTATGGCGATTCGTTGCATCTTGCAAACTCCCCGAAAGTCGATCCTAGGGTTCGAACGAAGCTTCGGATCCTAAGTTTTCAGGGCTTTTCAGCGGTAGATTGTACGAAGTCGAGGTAAAAGCGTCCGCGCCCCTTTGAGCCGCTCGAGGTAAAAAAACGGCAGGAGGTTCGTTTCAAACCATGCTGCGCCTGATTTAGAGATTAAACCTAGTCACTTTTCGCAATTTAGCCTCCTCTTTGAGCAGGAAGGAACCCCCTTCGCCGAACCGCTGTAACACCCGTGAGCTGCGAAGCAGAATGCTATTCTCCCAGTGTGAACGATTCTTTACTCTAGCCGTCAAGATCCAGGTTTGCAGCTGCCCGATGGTCGAACCCCACAGGTCAGCACATATGGCAAGTGCTTTGGAGGTAGGGAGAATCAGATTGGATCAGGACACTTCCGGAAGTAAGTTTCGTTGGATCAAAAGACTGCTCATCACCGCTCTGTACTGTGCATGCGTCGTGTTTGGCGGTGGTTGGTGCTTAGGGCAGTACGCTCAGCCCGTGCAACGGACCGACGTCACGCATCCTATCTACACGATTGGGGATCCTACCTATCGTGAGGCTCTGGAGCAGGGCAAAAGTATTGTCAAGTTTGGTCGTATTCCTCTCGGGATCTATCCCGGTGGGATTGCCTTTGATCACCCGAATGATGCATGGGCCCACCTTCGAGATGCAGAGATGAATGAAGGCTGGGGCGTTTATGAGCTTTCAGGTGATTATCTCAAGGATACGCTTGAGATCGATGGTCAGAACTATACTTCGGTCTCCCTGCTCGTCGTTCGCGCAGTGGAGCAAGAGTAGCTTGCTGCGGGGCCAATCTGCCGTCTTTCATTTGGCGAGCAAAACTCGGTGGTTCTCTGAATCACCGAACATGAAGACAAACTCTGGTGAATAGTCGATGCCATGAGGACGCTTCAGGGTGGTCTGATTATTAGCTGCTCTTTCACCTAAAACGGTGACGACCGTCTTTTTGACTAAATCGATTCGCCTGACCGCATGGTTTTCTGTGTCAACTAATAAGATCCTGCCTTCATCATCTATCACCAAGCCTTTCGGGCCCCTGAATAGTGCAGTTTTGGGTGCACCGCCTTCCTGCGAGTAGCCTTTTTTTCCTGTCCCCGCTACGTGATGGATGCGCTGAGTCGCGCGATCAATTCGCCAAACACTATTTCCTTCACGTAAAGCGATCCAAATGGATCGGTCATCGATAGCTAAGGACCTTGGGCCCAGCAGTGGAGCACCGAGTGCGGGTTCACCATCGCTTGGAAGTTTCTTCTCTCCCGTTCCGCAGATCGTGTTGACGATGCCCGTTGCTAAGTCGATCCTTCTCAAACGGTGATTCACGGTGTCGGCGACAAGTAAACCACCCTTTCCGTCAAGGATCACGCTGTGCGGTTGGCGAAATTGGACTTGGGCGCCGCGTTCGCCATCGCCCGCAAAACCCTCTTGTCCATCACCGGCGAGCGTACTGACCAGACCGGTCTTGCCATCAATTCTACGTATGACATGGTTTCGTGTATCGGCGACGTACAGATTACCTGCTGGATCAAGACGTACTTCATGCGGCCAATTGAATGTCGCTTCGGTCGCTTTGCCACCGTCGCCACTGTATCCTTGCAGTCCATTGCCTGCGACGCGATGCAGAGAGGATCCATCAAGTTTACTCAGGTAGATACAGTGATCATCCACCGAGGTAAGCCAGACCTGATTTTCTTGAATCTCCACACCAAAGGGATTTCCGATGGCAACTTGAGTGGCTTTGCCACTCGGCTCACCCTCGGGATAAATGGTCTTTCTTTGAGTGCTGCTGCCGGTTCCAGCAAACAGGAGTCCAGAATCCACTCCGGACTCAGGTTTGGACTTGGCAGTAGCTTCTTTAACTTCTTCAGCTTCGAGGCAGTTGAGTTGAACCAGGTGCTGGGTAGTGATCAAGCAAGCAACCTGAAGTAGGTTGAGGATGCGCGAGGTCGATTTCATGGGATGCTTTGGTGATGACGAGGTGATATCGCGTTACGCAGCAAAATATTCGCTAGCAGGATTCTCTTGGCTTCTCAAGTCGATTGCAAGTTCCCACCCACCTCGCCGTTCGTCCTTTGTTTTTTTATGATAGGGTCCGGCGACCGCTGGTTTTGCGCGTTGCCTTCCAGAAATTGCTGTTTTATCGATTCTTAAGAAAAGTTTTTATTCATGACTGAAATGCGAACCGAACGCGATTCGATGGGAACTGTCGAAGTGCCGGCAGATGCTTATTACGGAGCACAGACCCAGAGAGCTGTAGAGAACTTTCCCATCAGCGGTTGGCAGTTACCAGGGACCATGATTTCGGCCATGGGATTGGTGAAGTATGCATGCGGGGTTGCAAATCGTGATCTCGGCAAACTCACTGGGACTGGTAAACAGCCGCTCAATAATGACCAAGTCACTGCACTTCTCGATGCAGCGCTCGAGGTTGCCGACGGGAAGCTTTTGGGCCAGTTCCCGGTTGATGTCTTTCAGACAGGCAGTGGAACCAGCAGCAATATGAATATCAACGAAGTGATCAGTAATCGGGCTACCGAATTGGCCGGTGGTGATCGCATGTCTGAGCAGAAACTGGTCCATCCCAATGATCATGTGAACATGGGGCAGAGCACCAACGACACGTTCCCAACTGCGATCCATGTTGCTGTGGCCAACACCATTGAGACAAGTTTACTGCCCGCCCTGCAGCGTTTGCACAAGGCTTTGAGCGAAAAGGCTGAGCAATGGGACCGAGTGATCAAGATAGGACGCACGCATCTGATGGACGCAACGCCTCTTCGGTTGGGGCAAGAGTTCGGTGGATTTGCAAGGCAGATTGAATTATCCATTCAGAGGGCTCAGGCCGCTCGAGATGCCGTACTGGAGTTACCAGTTGGAGGTACAGCCGTGGGAAGCGGAATCAATACACATCCTGAATTTGGTTCACGCGTCGCGGCAGTGCTTGCTGAGAAAACGGGGATCCCTTTTGTTGACGCGGTGAATCATTTCGAAGCGAATGCGCAGAGAGATGCCCTCGTGCAATCACATGGTGATTTGAAGACGGTAGCACAAACCCTTTTCAATCTTGCCAACAATATCCGCTGGTTAGGTAGCGGACCGCGTTGTGGATTCTACGAAGTTGCACTTCCTAGCCGACAGCCCGGTAGTTCGATCATGCCTGGGAAAGTCAATCCTGTGATGTGTGAATCCATGATGCAGTTGACTGCAAGAGTGATGGGCAATGATACGTGTATCACTGTCAGTGGCGCCGCGGGGGGGAATTTTCAATTGAATATTATGATGCCAGTGATGGCTCATACAGCTTTAGAATCCATCCATCTACTCGCTTCAGGGGTGGAAGCGTTTATCGATTTCTGTATCGATGGCATGGAAGCTAATGAGCAGGCCTGTGAAGCATCCGTCGAACAAAGCTTATCGATGTGTACAAGTTTGAACCCATTGATTGGATATGAGATGGCGGCGAAACTCGCCAAGGAAGCATTTGCTTCCGGCCAGACGATTCGTGAGCTTTGCCTCGAGAAAGGGATACTCCCTGAAGAGACACTCAGCGAGGCTCTGGATCCTTGGCGGATGACTGAGCCACACGAGTAATTAGAGCAGAGAGGGTCTGGAGTCATCGCTCGGCTGGCCGGCTACTCAGCTTGTCGACTACGGTGGATGCCGGCTAGCACTCCGCAATGTACCATCGTCTCCCGAATCGGTTGAGGCTGCAGTCCCGCCTTTTTAAGCCAATCCCTGTATTCCGCGGCGCTGTAAGCACGACCTTCGGTTAACGAGAAGAGAGATGCGGAATACAGAGCGATGGGTAAGGGACCGTCCAGGGTGTCATTCAGGAAGACATCGTGAATCAGAAGTTTTCCGTTCTCGTTGAGGTGGTCCGCTGATTTGGAAACCAGTTGCTCACATTCCGGTACATCCCAGTCGTGAAGAATGTTCGATAGCACGATCGCGTCGTATTCAGTTTGGAGTTCATCGCTAAACATATCGCCAGGTTGATATTCCACTCGTTCAGTCACCCCGTACTGTATCGCCAGTTCTTTCGCCACGCGAAGCACCTCGGGCCGATCCAGAATCGTTGCGGTTGCCGACGGATACTTTTGCAGCAAAGCATAGGCGTATATGCCCGTTCCACCTCCAAGATCAAGAATGTGGGCGTCGTCTTCGAGATCAACAGCTTCCGCGAATGCCGGAGCCACGTTCTTGGCACGTCCGGCGAGAGCCAAGGTCAAGTGCCGAGCTGATTCAGTTGCCTCCATGGCGGATTGGGTTCCGTCACGATAGATGAATGCGGTTCCCGTACCCTCCGCATTCAGCGGTCGGTTGGTTTTCAATTGTTCCACCATCTGCAAAACACCCGGTGAGGATGCAGCTAGCCCAATGTAATCTCCAACGTCATAGTCTCCTCCCGGCAACAGGTGGTTCTTTGACAATTCTGTCAGCTCGAGTTTTTCACCATGCTGTTTGACTAAGCCCATCGCACGGAGTGCCGTGAAAAGTACAACCGCGGGGCGAGATTCGATTCCGAGTGTGTTGATCAATTCCACCTCGCTAATCGGTCCATCAGCAAGCCGTCCGAAAATATCGAAATGGGCCACCGCTGCGGTGAGTAGTTCGGTGGCGTGGCATCCGCGAAAGATCTCAAAGATTACAGTTGGATCACTTGGCGGAGCTTGAATGGTCGTCAACGGATTAGAGTTCGTCATGTTGAAAATTAGTCTCGAGGGATAGAGCAGAAGATCCTCTGCTTCATCAGAAAGTAGAAAGCCAATGCCGGTCCTGCTGTGGTTTCCGTCCTAGTCTGATCGATAGGCCGGATGATCTGTTGCAACCTGCGGTGAAATGTTATCAAGATAAATCGTATCAAGTAGAAGGGCGAGGTTCCCGTGATTTGGGTGCCGCGTGGTCATTCGCTTTGTATTCTTCGCAATGGTCGTCAATTGAATAAGGTGCTCGATGGGATCACGGATGATTTATTTGGTTAGATGCTCGGCAGCTGATGACGGTTCAGCGGAGATTGTCAAAATGAATGTCGAAGAGGCAGAGATTGAGAACCGCTTGATCTCCCGAATCGACGAAGAATTGCCTGCGGGTCGAGCAAGAGGTTTGCATCTGGCAGAAGATCATCCCGATCATGGCCCTGTGACTTACCTGCAGGAGTTTCTTGATGGTGAGTTTTTCGTTTACGTGGGGACGCCCTCTCACCTGCAGGAGCATGTTTTCCGAGCAGGGGATTGGGTTGGTTTCATGGATGGAAATCAA
>JAAXIK010000457.1:0-1834 GCA_012270385.1 Rubripirellula sp.
GCCGTAGGGGAACCTGCGGCTGGATCACCTCCTTTCTAAGGATTCTTAGAATATGAATGATTCGGGTGACCGATTCATTTGAATCTGTGATAGTGGTCTCGTGTTCGACTCAACAGAGAGAAGCTAGGCTTGCCTAGAAGAATTCATCACCAAAACATCAACGAAGACCCACTTCGGCTCGTCGCCAGCCGAAGTGGTTTTTTTCGTTCAAAGCCGGCATTCTTGTCCACTGCATATGTCGAACCTTTCAAGGCACGTCGCAAAGCCTTGCCACGGTTCGAGCACATTGCACTACTTCAACCAATCAGCCAAATTTGCCCTAATCCATTCCGATTCCGCGATGTGAGCTGTAGCAACGCGATCCAACTCCAAGGATTGCCCGGGAGAAAGCACATCTTTTCGGCTCAGACAGCGACTGGATGGTAGCAAGCCTTGTCGGCGTAGCACTTCGTTCACCCCAGCGATACAACCCGCGAACTGGTTTCTTGCATCAAATATTGCTGAATTAGCATCCGTCAAAGTGACGTTATGCAAAAGCCATTCCCGGTCAATCTGTTTCTCGGACCTAGCCAGCTTGATCGATTCCAACATCTCCACAGCCTGTCGAGTCCAAACCGCCCATTGTCCTAACAGGCCACCGGCCATCCACCGAGGCGTTTGCGTTTGACTGAACTGATACGGCGTCAGTAGATCCAAAATAATATTGTCGTCATTACCGGTGTAAACTGCCATATCATCTCGTCCCGACTTTTCAATCGCTCTCATGACATCCAGGGTCTGATAGCGATTGAATGCAGCGATCTTGATTGCTTGAACATTTTTGATCTCCGCGAGTTGGCACCAATAATCAAAGGAAAAAGCGGATCCACCTACGGCCTCGTGAAGGAAAAAACCAAACACCGGTAAGATTTCCGCAGCCTCCTTGGTGTGTTGCAGAACCTCGGACTCGCTTAAACCATGGAAACCCGATGGCGACAGTAATCCGAGATGGTACCCCAGCTTCTTGGCTAATTCCGCTTGTTCGATCACCTGATGCAAATTTCCGCATAAACCCGCAACTCTCACGAAGTTCAGTGGTTCAGGATTTTCCTGATCTAAGATTTCAGAAACACACCGCAAGATGGGTTCGTAAAGTCCATGCTGACGGATTTCAAATTGAGTGGTATGGACACCGACTGCAATACCTCCAGCTCCCGAAGCAAGATAGTAACGCAGCAGGGCACGCTGGTACTTCGGAGACCAATCTCCCTCTTCGGTGAGAGCGAGGGGACAAGCCGGGATGACTTGCCCTTCCAAAAGCGACTTTTGCCATGTCTGCATCGTAGACGGTCCTTAAAGGATCATGGGAGAAACCGGAGTGTCTTCAAGATGAAGACCACAAGCCTGGAGGTGTTCCTCGAACGTGATTTGATTTTGATTTAACTCGGATTGCGTTAAATCAGTAGTTGCCATCTCGAACTTGGAAGTGGGTGGGCTTTCCTAGCAGCGGCATTCCGCGAAGCAGCCAATCTGCCGTCCAATCCATCATGGTATCCAACTTCATATGCGGCTCACCAAAAGTAGATCTCGCAAGCTCACTATTGCTTAACCAACAATGGGTTGACTCAGATCCTCGAAACATTGGTTCTCTGCCCATCCTCTCGCCAAACCCCAACGCGAGCTCGCGGACAGACAGCGTTTCGCCGCCTGTAATATTGACCACCCAAGCTGGCGAGGAGGCGTGCGACAAACACTGAATGATTTGAGAAATTGCATCCCGCTGCCAGATTACGTGAACAAATCCAGTAGAAAGATCGCTCGGCTCTCCCAAAAGGCATGCCCTCGCGAGATAAAC
>JAAXIK010000457.1:1844-8702 GCA_012270385.1 Rubripirellula sp.
CCAAGCTCTGATTGCTGCCTGAAAGCTTCCTCTCTCGAAATGCAAGATGCCGCAGATTCACCCGGTGGTTTCATCTCAGAGGTTTCCTTGGATCCACCTGAAGCCGGTGTGGAAAAGGAGTAGACGCAGCCAGTTGACATAGCCACCATCCTCGAAGCGGCATACCGTCTGGCGACCAAACGCGGCATCTCCTCATTCATTTGTTGGAGCAATTCAGGCCGCGAGTTTGTTCCAAACTTCACCCCTGCAAGAAAGAAAAGGTTAGGTGCATCGGGCAAAGCCTCGAGTGATGCGGAATCGTGAAGATCAGCTTGAATGACGGAAATGGACCGCGACTCAAAACGTTCTTTCATTCGATGGTCAGAAAAACGAGAGACAGCGATGACGCGTTCTTGCCGGTCGAGTTTCTGAAACCCGGCCTGAATCATCCGAGTCAGGTGGTAACCCATTTTTCCAGCGGCCCCCAAAACAAGGCAATCTCCGGACAGCTGCTCAAGGCATTCCAAAACCCTCTCGTCTGGGCTGGATAAGATCTCGTCCAGGTCCTGTGTGGACCTGGGACAAGCGGAGTTGAACTGTGACATCCATCAGCCCCAATCATCGGGTGAATTTAAACAGAAGAACCCATTTTCGGTGACAAACCGATCCTTCTTAACGACCTTGCCAAGCTGCAAAACGTCGCGTGATTTCAAATCATGGTAGAGAAAAAAAGCCCCTCCGATAACGAGACAGCTATCCCATTCACTACAACCCAACCCCTCTGCAGAGCATATAGCCCTAAAAGCTTGCTTCGTTTGACAGTTGAGGATTATCATAGTGACGACCAAATAATGGTTCCCACCTTCGAAAAACCTGTGTAGGTGCGATTCACACGGACGGATCGCCGCAGGGCCCCTCCCCCCTCATAACGGCGATCACAGAAATGTTGACCATCCAAGGGCAGAAGAGTCGATTCTGCGACGGTATTTCCCGTCGAAGTTTTCTGAAAGTTGGCGGTTTATCTTTTGGAGCAGGGGGCTTCTCGCTAGCCGATCTCTACCGCGCCGAAGCATCTGCGGGAAAGAGTGAATCCCATAAAGCAGTCATTAATATTTTTCTCGCCGGCGGTCCCCCTCACCAGGACATGTGGGAAATCAAATCCGATGCCCCCAGCGAGATCCGAGGGGAATTCCAAGCGATCAAGACCAATGTTACCGGTATCGAAATCTGCGAAGTATTTCCGAAACTTGCCGGGATGATGGACAAAGCTGCTGTGATTCGCAGCGTCGTCGGATGTTCAGGGGGGCACGATGCGGTTCAGTGCCTTTCGGGATGGCGGCCAAATGAACTCAAAAATATTGGTGGACGACCATCAATTGGTTCAGCGGTATCCAAACTATTCGGTCCTGTTGATCCCTCCATGCCACCTAATGTCGGGCTTGCAGAACGCACAAAGCATTTACCTTGGTCTGATTCGGGTGCATCGGGCTTTCTTGGAGCGGCCTACGCGCCGTTTAAACCTGATGGTCCAGGAATGCAAAACATGTCACTCAATGGGATTACCTTGGAGCGGCTTTCCGATCGCCGAAAACTTCTCAGTGAAATCGATTCCATGCGTCGAGACATTGATATCTCAGGCACGATGGAAGGAATGGATGCATTTGGTCAGAGAGCATTGGATGTACTCACAAGCAGTAAGCTTCTGGATGCTTTAGATCTCAGCAAGGAAGACCCTAAAGTGGTTGCAAGATATGGTGACGGGAAACCTTATCAGTACCAATATGATGGAGCGCCCACCTGCAATGATCATCTCTTAATGGCCCGCAGGCTGGTGGAGGCAGGAGCACGAGTGGTTAGCTTGAGTTATGGACGCTGGGATAGTCACGGTGCTAACTTCGATCTAGTTAGAGACCACGGTTCCAAGCTTGACCAATGCTTGAGCGCGTTGATCGAAGATCTCGAAGTTCGGGGAATGCTGGACGATGTTACCGTCGTAGTCTGGGGAGAGTTTGGTCGAACACCTAAGATCAATGACAAAGCCGGCCGTGATCACTGGACTCAAGTCAGCTGCGCGTGGATGGCTGGTGGCGGAATGCAAACCGGGCAAGCCATCGGAGCCACAAACAAAATGGGCGAAGTTCCTGCGGACCGTCCCGTTCACATGCAAGAGGTGGTTGCCACTCTTTACCACAATCTAGGAATCGACACTGCCACGGTTACGATTCCAGACCCAACTGGCCGACCACAGTATCTCGTGGATCATGATCCAATCCAAGAATTAGTGTCATAGTTCAATCCCAACTTACGGATTGATGAGCAGTCGCTATGGATGGCGCTGAAGTTTCACCGGCTAGTACAACAAGAAAGCGACCTCAGCACGCAACCGTGCGAGCTACTTTCCTCTCCCAGTCCTGTCACGCACCATCCCGAATGCAACTCATCATGGCGAGATTAATATTCACGATTGGTTTCACATTGGCCTTAGCGATCCTGCCTGAATCGCTGCAAGTGAACGCTGCTAATCGTCCCGTTTCGGCCATTGAATCGATCCGATTTGATCATACCCAAGATCTGGAGCTTTCGGGTCGAGATGCAAGATTGCAGCTCCTCGTAACCGGAAGCACCGCTGATGGAGAGGAAGTTGACCTTTCCCATCAAGTCACTCTCGAAGCTTCCCCTGAGGGGATCATCACCTTGGATGGAAGCTTGGTAGTCCCCTTAGCCGATGGAAATGCTTCTGTTATCGCGACCAATGAGGCGGGGCAGACGGCAACGACGAAAATCACCGTCAAAAAAATGGGCAACGAGGCTCTCGTTAGTTTTCCAGATAAGATTGTGCCAATCTTCACAAAGCTGGGATGCAACGGAGGGGGATGTCATGGGAAGGTAGCAGGTCAGAATGGCTTCCGGCTTTCCTTACTCGGTTTTGGCCCGAAGGAAGATCATGAACATCTCGCGAGTGAATCTCGAGGCCGAAGAATTTCGCTGCCAAATCCATATGGTAGCCTTCTGCTTCTCAAAGCGATCAATGCCTCTTCTCACTGTGGTGGACAACGACTTGAGAAAGACAGCCACGAATATCGAATCATGCGTCGATGGATCTCTCAGGGGATGCCTTATGGTGAAGAAAACACAAACGAATTGGTGGGGATCGAAGTCATTCCCCAGCACCGTCGTATGGCATCGAGTGCATCACAACAACTAACAGTCGTTGCAAGATACGCGGATGGCGCGAAAGAAGATATCACCCGAGCCGCGGTATTCGAGTCGAACGATCCCTCAATGGCATCGGTAAATGACCAAGGTTTAGTGAATTTGAATGAGGTGGTGGGTGATGTCGCCGTGATGACTCGCTATCAGGGTCACGTGAGCGTATTTCAGGCAGATATCCCACTGTCTCGCACCGCGGAGGAAGCCACGCCGAGCTATCCGGATCCCGCGGGTAATTTGATTGATCAATTGGTTTGGAAAAAATTAGAATCCCTCAGTGTTCCCACCTCAGAAATCTGTGACGACAACACCTTTCTTCGCCGAATCACGCTCGACCTCGCGGGACGTCTCCCAACATTGGACGAGGTGAGAGCTTTCCAATCTGACGATAACTCGCAAAAAAGAGACGCGGTGATCGAAAGGTTATTAGCAAGCGAGGATTATGCCGACTACTTTGCGAGTAAATGGAACACCATTCTCCGCAATCAACGGCAAGGTGGCGGGCTACGGTTTGCTTCCATGGCTTTCCACCACTGGATTCGGGAAAGCATCTATCAGAATAAACCTTACGACCAATTTGTTAGACAAATTGTTGCTGCCTCCGGAAGCGTTGCAAGTCACCCACCGGTGGTCTGGTATCAGCAAGTGCCTGACACCAATCAACGGATTGAAGATGCGGCTCAACTTTTTCTTGGCCAGAGAGTGCAGTGCGCTCGCTGTCATCATCACCCCTATGAAAAATGGAGCCAAGCGGATTACGCACAGCTGTCGGCATTCTTCACCACGGTGAGCAAAAAAAGTACAGCGGATCCCGCCGAACCAAGCTTTTTCTCTCGCATTGGCGGCGCGACCGCTCGAGACCCAAGCTCTGGTCAGAACCTTGGACCTGCCGGGTTGGATGCAGATGATATTCTCCTTGCCCCGCACGAAGATCCCAGAATGGCATTCGCTGACTGGATGACGGATCCTAAGAACCCATTTTTTGCAAAAGCTCTGGTCAATCGATACTGGAAGCATTTCCTGGGACGTGGTTTAGTTGAACCTGAAGATGATCTCCGGGTGACTAACCCACCATCCAATCCGGAACTCATTGAAGCCATGGCCGAAAATTTTATCCGGTATGGTTTTGATACCAAGTCACTGATCCGATTGATCGTCCAGTCTAAGACCTATCAGCTATCAAGCAACGCGAAGGCGGATAACCTTGGCGACAAACGCAGCTACTCAAGATACTATCCCAAGCGCCTTCAAGCCGAGGTGTTACTCGATGCGATTGATCGAGTAACACTCAATGCAACTCGATTCACGGGCATGCCCCAAGGAGTCCGCGCGGTTGCGTTACCGGACACCGGATTCGACTCGTATTTTCTTACTGTCTTCGGCCGACCACAATCCAGCACAGCATGTGAGTGCGAGAGATCACAAGAAGCGAATCTCTCTCAGAGTTTACACCTACTAAACTCAGAAGAGATTCAAGGCAAACTCTCCGCAGATTCCGGACGTGCTGCCAAGCTCGCGGCTGATCCTCGAGAGGAGGCCGAGAAAATCACAGAGCTATACCTTTTAGCCCTGGGGAGAAACCCCGACGAAGCTGAACATCATGCTTCGATCTCCTACGTGAGTTCGAAAGAGAACAAGCGTGAGGCGTACGAAGATTTGATCTGGTCATTGATCAATTCGAAAGAGTTTCTCTTCAATCATTAGAAACTTCGCAGATCGCTTCCTGAGGGAAATCCCAGGAACGGAATTCACAAGAACACCGTACGAAGCACCCTCATTCAAGCAAGTCAATAATCACCTCGATGGATCAAACTCAGCCGAGAATAATCATTAAGCAAGTCAACCTCACTCCATCTAGCCGGTCTTGCGCGGAATGGATCACCAGGATGATGATTCTTTTGATCTGCATGCCGTGCACAAACCTTTTCGCTCAGGTTGAACCCACACAACTCCTAGCCATTTCACGGACCAGCGGTCAGCGTGCCACAAGCTTTGAAGTGAAAATTGAGTCAGGAAACCACTTACTCGAGGTTGACTCTCTACTCTTTTCCAATCCAGAGATCACTGCTGAAATAAGAACAATGGATCCTAAACCCTTCTCAACAGATAGGGTTGCACAGTATGGAAGCTTCACGGTCACGATACCTGAAACGGTACAAGCTGGCCGTTATGAGGTTCGAGCCAAGGGCAGAAACGGCTTGTCTAATCCTCGTGCCTTTTTGGTCACTGATTACCTCAATGAAGTTGCAACATCGATTAGCCACGATCCAAACTCCGCTGCATCACTAAAACTCAACACCTTTTTGAATGCGGATGCAACCGCAGCGAATATCGACTATTACGAAGTGGAGCTACAGGAAGCTTCGACACTCGAAGTAAACATCGTCGCACAACGTCTTGATTCTCGAATGATCCCAGCCTGCAAAGTGCTGGATTCTGAGGGGCATCAAATTGCAAACTGCCGGGGCGCCGATGGCGTGGATGCAAGCTGGAGGTCTCCGCAACCCTTACCAGCGGGTCGTTACCGGCTTGCGATTCACGATTTCATCTATCGTGGCGGCTCCGAGTATCACTACCAAGTGGTTGCTTCCACTGGCACACCTCGGAGCTTGGAATCAGAGAGTCAACCCACTGACGGCCGATTGCCTTATGTCTGGAATCCTCAGTCCACATCCATGGCTTCGTCTGCCTTTCCGAGGTCATCGAACGATGCAATTGTCAATCGAGAGCCCTCAGTCAACGGCGTGGCTCTACCATATTCTGGAACCCATGCATTCTCGCAGGACCAACCTCTCCACATCTTTGAATTTGAAGCGACTAAAGGGCAGCTCATTGCCATTGAGGTAACGGCAGATCGTTGGGGAAGTCCGAGTGATGGACGAGTTGTCATTCAAAGAGTGGAGAAGCAAGAAGCCGGGCCAGAAAAGCTTCATGATGTTGCTAATCTTGATGACAGCCAAAACCTTTCAGATGGAGCCATGAATCTGGTCAGCAAGGATCCTGCTGGTGTGTTTACCGCTCCAGAATCCGGCAGATACCGTGTCTCCGTTCGCGATCTTGATATGGGACATACTCTCGGCAATCAGAAGCCGTTTTCGCTGCGAATCGGAGCTCCAGAACCTTCTTTCGATTTACTTGCCTACCGACCTTTCTCCCACTCTGATCTCAAACAATCACAACCCACTGGGTCACGTCTTTTCCGAGGTGGCACTGAGATTATCCGTCTGATCGCAATCCGGAAGGATGGCTGGTCTGGCCCGATTCGTGTCCGTGTCGAGGATCTTCCAGAAGGCGTTTCGGCACCGGAAGTTTTGATTGCTCCCAACCAATCGCTAGCCCAGATCGCTCTTACCGCCGCGGAGGATGCTCCCCGATCACTCCGTCCGATTCGGATTACGGCTCATAGTGAAGATGGCTCTATCCAACGAGAAGCGGCGCCGGCGGTGATTCAGTGGGGCAAGGGAGCAGGTCGAGACTTTATTCAGTCGAGAAGAATCAGCTCCCTCTGGATCTCCGTATCGGACCAAGATCAGTTACCCCTCACAACCACTTTCGGTGACGGGAATGTCATCGAAGTAAAAAAAGGTGATCCCGCCAAGGCGCCGATCCAATTGACGAGACTCGATGGCGGAAAAGCGGCCTGTGTCATTCGAGCTAAACACTTGCCAG
>JAAXIK010000210.1:0-1396 GCA_012270385.1 Rubripirellula sp.
GAGATCACCAAGCTGCTCTATGGGATGGCGGTCATCTCCCCGGCCATTCGCAGCGACCTATCCACCGACAATCGTGCCCTCCGTTGGTTTGTTTTAGCGCTAATGAATTGGGAGTGGATTCCTGATCGAGTCACTCTTTCTGGCGGTTTTGTCATGCTCGGGCGAGCGGACTTGCCGATTCTTCCTGCTCTGGGTTTGCTCTGGAAGCCAAATCGAAGAACACAACTCGATTTCCGCTTCCCCATGGCAAAAGCTGCCTATCGGCTCACTAAGGAAGAAGGTCGGTCGGAGACTTGGGCCTACCTAACGGGCGGACTTGGCGGCACGACATGGGCGGTTACACGTTTGAGTAACGCCACATCAGGGCAAGGCTCTCCGTCGCCACTTGAACAGACCGACGAATTCTCACTTCGTGACTATAGGCTACTGTTGGGCGCTGACCGTCGAATTTCAGGGGCTGGAGCGGGCCTCATCGAGGGGGGATTTGCTTTTGCTCGCCGGCTGCAGGGGGAAACTCCGCGAGTGGAGGTAGAAATTCCCAGTGCAGGCTTAATTCAGGCGGGATGGCGGTACTGATTCAACTGGTTTTCAGTATTTGTGGGTAGGACGGCGGAAACATGGCTATTGACGCTAACTCACGGCTATTTCTATACTTCGGACTCTACTGATACATGACTCGACTTGTGATAGATGGTACATGAGCAGCGAACGGCGTCACCAATTGGAACACAACGAACTCGCGGTTTGGCTGGGAAAGGTCAATAAGTCGATTGAGCCACATTCCAAGCCCATCGCGGCTGTGGTTGCGGCGGCCGTTGTCGCAGGGATCGCTTGGACCTTCCTAACCACCGAACAACTCGCGAAACGTAGTGATGCGACGCTTCAACTGATCCAAGCTGCTGCGGGTGGTGACTCCGAAGTTCTGGCGAAAGTGGGAGACACCTATTCGGATACTGAAGCAGGGAGTTGGGCCCGACTCTATCAAGGTCAACAGTTGATGATTCAGGGAATGACTGCTCTTTACCGGAATCGGGAAGAGGCGGAGATTCTCCTCAGCGATGCCAAGCAAGCCTTGCAGTCTGCAGTCAACTCCAGCTCCAACAACTTGTTGGCTTCTCGAGGTCATTACGCGATCGCGCAAATTGAAGAAGCCCTGGGTGACGTAAACAATGAACAGGGCGAGGATGGGGAGTCGATGCTTGCGGCAATTGATTCCTATCAAAAGGTGATCGATCTGAACGAATACGCAGCGATGGTTGAGCGAGCAGCAGAGGGGTATTGGCGTCTGCTGCATCATCTTATCAATATACGGATCCACCTGCAGTTTGTCCATCAAAAGTACCACCCGGTGGAAAAACAAAAAAAGCTATGGGCGGTGGTTTCATGGCTAGAAGAC
>JAAXIK010000210.1:1406-8644 GCA_012270385.1 Rubripirellula sp.
CATATCAAAAGGTGATCGATCTCAACGAATCCGAAGCGATGGTCGAGCGAGCAGAAGAGCGGATTGCCGCTCTAAAGAAGCCTGCAAATCGGGAATTTATCGCATGGTTTAGCGAGCAGGATTTCTCTCCAACCAATGATCCATCCCTGCCACCCTCCACCTTACCCGGTGGTAGTGAGATCCCCGGACTTCCCGATCTTGATCTATCTCTGCCAGCCTTAGATCTAGGCGGTGAGAGTACTTCAGAAACCCCCGAGGGCGGCCTGGAGTTGCCCGATACTGAGGGTGAGTCTGCTGATCCTGCAACCACAGAAGAAGCAACCACAGAAGAAGCGACCACGGACGAAGGTGCTGGCGAATCTGCATCAGCCGAGGAAACAGCGGAGGAAGCAACGCCCGAATCTAGTGAGGGTGACACCGCGGAAGCGGAGCCGGCTGCAGCTGAATCCAGCGAGTGAGGCGGGCGCCGGATCACTCGATCGCACCGACCGTGATGAGGATAACCTCTCGGTGATCGTAATCGTCAAAGCGATCTGCAGGAAAGCGAATACTTCTACCGGTCTGAGCTCATGAAGCGTCAACCTTACACCGCCTCCGAGGAAAGTCTTCCGCGCGATAATGGCGAACTCGAGGTGGATCTGGATGATGAAGAGCAGGAACCCTCGGTGAGCTTGTCAGCAGGTGCCTCTTCGACCGAAGAGGTTCATCGAGAATTTGTGGTTCCCGAATCCGCCAATCAAATGCGGATTGATCTGTTCCTGACGCAGTCGTGCGACGGTTACAGCCGAACGCAAATTCGTAATGCCGTCCAGAATCATGGTGCGGAAATTGACGGAAGGGTTGTCCGCCCAAGTTTCAAGCTGCAAGCGGGGCAGAGGTTGCGATTCAAAGTTCCTCCTCTCCCCTCCGATGAAACGATACCAGAGAACATACCGCTGGACATTGTCTACGAGGACGATGGTTTGGTGGTGGTCAATAAGCCTGCAGGTATGGTGGTTCATCCTGCTCGAGGACATTGGTCGGGGACGCTGACCAGTGCTCTTGCTTTCCGTTTTCAGTCATTGTCCGATGTGGGAGGACCGACGAGACCCGGTATTGTTCATCGACTGGATCGGGATACCAGTGGTGTGATCGTGATTGCCAAGACCAACGCTGTTCATATTCATCTTGGCCAGCAGTTTCATGATCGGGAGGTAAAGAAAGAATACTTCGCGATCACAGCTGGAAAACTAGATCGCGACCGGGATCTGATTGAAGCTCCGATCGGACGCCATCCGTATCAGCGGGATAAAATGGCCATCCGGGATGGTCATCCCAGTAGTCGTGACGCTTCTACTTTTTACGAAGTAGTGGGGAGGCATGGGCGATTTACTCAGGTCAGGGTGCGTCCCAAGACCGGTCGAACTCATCAGATCCGTGTGCATCTCGCTCACATTGGCGCTCCGATCATCTGTGACCGGCTTTACGCAGGGCACAGTGAGATTACTCCTGCGATGCTGGAGGGGAAATCAAGGTTGGAGCAAGAAAGCAGCCTACTCACCCGCCAGGCACTTCACGCGAGAACCTTGACTCTTGTTAACCCGCAGTCGGGAAAGGAGATGACCTTTGAAGCTCCCATTCCCGAGGACATGCAAAGAGTGATTGATCATTTGAACGACCGAGGGTGAATGGAGCCGCTTAACACCCCATCGAAGCGAGCCCTGCCGCGTTTACCTGAGACCGTCGTGATCATCTCATGCGTTTCAAGGCGGTGGCGATTCAGTGTGATGACTTCAGGTACGCGAGTAAGTTTTTGAAATCATCGGCCGTGAGTAGCTCAGAAAAGTTATTGGGCATCAGAGATCTTGTTGATGTTTTGCGTTGGGCGACCTGTTCGTTTGGCACATGGATCTGCTTTCCGGCGGCGTCAGTGAGAAAGATTTCTTTGTCGCTCTCACGGATAATCAGCCCTGTGATGACTCGGCCATCATCCATCAGCAAGCTCGTGGTCCGGATCGCGTGGTCCACGTTTCGGTTGGGCGTGACTATATCTTCCAATAACCGATTTACCGTTCTTTTGACAGCGCCATCCAACTGTGGTCCAACGGTTTTTCCTTGACCAGCAAGCTGATGGCAGTTCGCACAATGCTTTGTGTAAAGAAGTTGCCCTCGAGTCAGATTGCCATCACTTAAGGTGAAGGAATCTTGAAGTTTTGTCAGTTTGCCATCGAGCTCGGTCTCAAGATGATTAGATTCCGTCAGTATCTCATGGCGACTACGTTCGTCGTCGTTCATACCCGAGTCAAGTAGCTGAAAGATCTCTGGTCTCGCAAGCGTGGAGGGACTGAAGATCCCGATTTCACTGAATTGGAGAAGTGTATCGATGGATGCGCCTTCGGAAATCCAGGTGCTGGCTAAAGCAGCTTGTTGACTCTGAGTGAGCCGCTGAAAAATCTCTTTCGCAATGGGCTGCTGGTCGATTTCACCCTTTGCAAATTCGGGGCTCAAGAGAACATTGAGAGTCGAGGCGGGGAGGTCCAGTTCTGATGCGTGTTGGAGCAACGTCGCCGCGGATCTTTGTTGATTCAAACTAGCGAGAGTGTAGGCAACGGACGACTTGAGCCCCGTAGATAATATATCGCTCTTCAGTAGCGATTCGAGGAGGATCGACGCTTCCCGCAGTTGAATATTTTTCGCGAGATCGAGTGCGGTCTGCAAGCGATGCGCAACTTCAGAATGATCGAGCCATGATGGCTCAAACCCACCCACTCCCAGCCATGCGTATGCATCCGCTTGATCACCATCAATGATTCGGATGCGAACCTTCTCGCCAACTTCCTTGCCTAGCTCCCATTCAATGGGGATGGCGATATCGCTTCGAGGTGGAAAGGCTTCCTTGAGAACGACTGAATCTTTGCTTCGGACGAGTTGTACACGATTTTTTTTATGGCTGCCTTGATCGGGGTAGCCATTGTGGCCAGCGAGCCAGAATGTAATTTTTTCAGGTGCGGTAAACGGGTCACTTGTGCGATTGCCGACGTAGGACTCACCTCTGCCGATACTGCTGGAAATGGTCAACTCGCCACCGCCAGTTTTGGAGCGTGTCTGTAGCGGCCAGATACCGCTACCGGTAACCTACCAACTCATGATGTGTTTCTGATCGACCAGTCGTTGCAGTCGCTCTTGGACATGCCGGGCAACCCAAGAACGCAGAACCTCTGGGTGGGATCTGCTGCTGAATGAATCCAACAACAGTTGCATCAACACTTCACGATGATCCGCTGAATCACGCGTCAATCTATCCGCGATGCGGACGCAGTGTTCTAAGTCTGTTTCTGGCGTGAGTTGAACAGCATGTGTGAGCATCTCGTTGAGTGCAGGCTCACTTGGGTGTTGATCGAGATAAAGAAGTAAGCCTTTAGAGACTTCCTTGCGATCGAGACCCAAGAAGATGGAAGCTGCTGCTCTGGTCGGTACTTCATCCCAAATCGGTGAGTCCTTTCCAGCTCTCTGGTAAAGGTTGCGAATCGCGATCCGCATCGTCTGTCTTAAAACTTGATCGGATTCAGGAACATGTGCTAGACGTTGTAAAAGAACCGGAATGTCCGTGGTGGAGCCGTGATGCCCCAATATTTCGCTGGCAGCCTGCACGGCGTGAGCATTTCCGCTGTGCACTTGATCTCGAATCGTTTGTATCGAAGAGGCTTTTGGTACGCCGGAACGCTTCATGCTTTCACGCGTCAATCGCAGCGCTGCGACGGCAAGCTGGGCGGATCCGTTCTGGATGGTGGAAATCAGCTGCTCGGTGCTGATTCCTCCTTCGGTAAATTCTTGATGCAGCCGATCGATTCGCTCGGAAACAACTGACTTTTCATATCGCTCGTCGTTTTTTGATAGGTCGTTGTTATGGATTGAGTTAACGCCTGTATAGCGAACCTGCCAAATTCGCCCGCTCTCTCGGTCGCGATCCGGGTGTGTGAGAGGGACTTCGTAGTGTCCGATAATTTTGTTGTAGAAATCAGCAATGTAGAGATGGGAGTCAGGTCCGACCTGTAGGTCGACCGGACGAAACCAAGGGTCATCACTCGTCATGAAATCAGGCAACTCGTAACCCTTTGCGGTCGCTCCTCGGTATTCCACTCGATTACGGTTGATACGCGAGGTCATCACGTTACCGCTTAGCATGTTCCCTCGTAGCACAGGGATGACGCTATCTGAAGGATAGGAGACAAGACCGCAGATCGCCGTGCTGCCATGAAGGTGATCAAGCATGGGAGCCAAGAAGCCAAGGCCGTCATGTGGCCGACCAAAGCTTGGGTAGCAAGCTCCAGAAATCAGCTGTGTGATCGGTTTGCTGTGGCAATCCGCCGAATAGCGGTAGCCCCATTCATCGGTTGCCATCCCAAAGGGATTCACCTGGCCGTGGGTGACCTGCTCGATACGACTCCCATCGGGGCGAAACCGAAAGGTGTTCCCCGAGTTCATGGTGACCACATGCCCGTCGGAGCCGGAGACCTGACTCTGGTTATTAAAGCCATGGCAAGCGTAAATCCATCCGTCTCCACCATCGCGTAGTGCATTGATCATTCCATGGGTATCTCGAGTGGTGTCAAAAGGTCCGAGAATGATCTCTCGACGATCACAGATATCATCCCCGTCGGTGTCTCTCAGGTAGAGAAGATTCGGGATGCTGAAGCAGATGCACCCGTCACCGTAAGGCAGCAAACCGATCGGAATATTAAGACCCTTTGCAAAGGGTGTGGATCGATCGGCATGGCCATCTCCGTCGGTGTCTTCAAGAATCATCACTGCGTCACGCGGCTCCCGACCTTCCTCCGCCGGGTAGGGGTACTCCACCGTTTGCGTGACCCACAAACGTCCTCGCTTGTCAAAGGCCATGTTCATGGGTTTGGCAATCATCGGTTCGGATGCAAACAGTTTGATCTCAAAGTCGGGAGCGAGATGGAAACCTTGCTGTTCTTTCTCAGGCGACTGCCAGGAAGAATCGCGAACTCCCTGACCATAGATTTCTGGCTCAGTTGACGGGGCAGCTGCCCCAATCACTTGTGATTGCAATGGATCCCTTTGCTCCTCGCCGGTCTGCACAACCCGATCGACGAGCGTCGAATCCTGCGAAAAAACTTTGCTGAAGGTCCAGTATGGGTAAACCGTCAGAAATACGATTGCTATGAGGACTTGGGCATGACACCGAGGTTTCATAGTTGATGGCTCTATGAGGCGTGTGATTGGGTCGGAACCCACTTGGCAGCCAAAACACGATAGGCTTTCCTGCCCATTTTGCCGATTACAGGGAGAGTGAGGTAGACCCAAGTCGCTTCAAGTTTCGGTAAATATGTGTCTAACAGTGTTCGTGGCGAGTAGGTTGGCTTCTGCCATCGCCAAATACTCACCGGCGCGTTAGTTTAGGGGATTCAGGAGCCGTTGTCTGAGTTTGACCTCAGGCAACAATTCCCAGTGATATCCAAGTTGATGAAGCGTGCCTGCTCGCAGCAGGTCACTCCCTGTGATGTGGCCAAGACGCCCCGCCGTCCACTAGGGATACACTCTACTAAACCTGTTGCAGCCCGTTGGTCCATCAAAGAAAAATATATGAAATTGCTTGATCGACTTGATCGAATTGTGCGTCCAATCTGTATTCCCAACCTGACGGTGGTAATCATCGCCTTGCAGGTGGTCGTATTTTTCGCTGCTACCAGTGATAAGACTCTCATCGGTCGTGCAGAATTGAACTGGTCAGCGGTCATGGCTGGTGAGGTGTGGCGGTTGCTGACTTTCGTGATGATTCCGCCTGCTCGCCAGCCCATCTTTCTTCTGTTTGCACTCTACCTCTTTCATCTGATGGGTTCTGCCTTGGAGCAGACTTGGGGTACGGTTCGCTACAACTTATTTTTCTATCTGGGCTATTTTCTTACTATCGCTTCTGCTGCCATTTCACCGGACGACTCAGCTACGGGGATTTTCCTGCAAGGTTCGATTTTCCTTGCCTTTGCGACCTACTTTCCCAGATTTGAACTCAGGCTCTTCTTCATTTTGCCTGTTCAGGTACGTTGGCTAGCTTACCTTCAAGCACTGGGTTACGGGATCACGATAGTGGCGGCAGAATGGAACTACAAATTGATGACGATCGCTGCACTGGGTAATTACATCATTTTCTTCTCGCCACTGCTTTGGACGAAAGCGATGGCAAAAAAGCGAAAAATTCAGTGGGAAGCCAAGCAAGTCAAAGTGAATCCGAATCAGCCACGCCACACATGCGCCTCTTGCGGTCTCAACAGCAACCAGCAACCCGATATGGATTTTCGATATTGCTCACAATGTGGTGGGGAACACGCTTACTGTAGTGAGCACATTCGCAATCATGAACACAAGATGTCCACCTGAGTCGCTGTGAGACTTGGGATGCGGGAGAGAAAGGCATGCTCTCAACGACGTTGGACATGCTTTGGATTCAAAGTAGGAGTAACCCTTTGGACGCTCCCTCTCAGGAATCTTCTTGAGCCGCTCGCCAATCTTCGTAATGCATCTGGATTGCCTCCGGGAAAGCGAGGCATTCCTGCTCAAAGACTCTCGCTGCAAGTGAGTCTGCAGTATCATCCGATCTGACAGGGCAACTGCGTTGATGCAGGATGGGCCCATTGTCGTAGTGATTATCCACATAATGGACGGTACACCCGCTTAGCTTGACGCCTTTGTTGATGGCTGCTTGATGTACATGATGACCATACATTCCCTCACCACCGAAGCTTGGTAACAACGATGGATGGATATTGAGTACTCGTCCTTGGAAGTCATCAGGGATGAGCACATGTTTTAGAAATCCTGCCATCACTACTAGGGCTGTTCCATTGTCGCGACATGGCTGGAACATCGCTTCGCAGTAGGCCGCCGGATCCGGGTGGGATTTTTTTGTGATGATGCGAGTTTGGATTCCCGCCTCGCGTGCAATCTCAACGCCTCGGACTTTACCACTGCTGCTGATCACACAGCGAAAATCCAGATGCAGGTCTCCGCGATCGTTTGCAGACATCAAGTTGGCCAGCGAACGTCCACCTCCGCTGAGAAAAACCGTGATTGGCATCCGTGGTTGGTTCATGTTTAGCTGTTCACTTTCGTGACAAAAACTTGGCCGTAGTCGGTCTCCACGGGGGCGACGTCAGCGATTGTATCGGACTCCAATGTGTCTGCTAACGTTTCACCCGAGATGAGTTCACCGAATGATAAAATTGACTCCTTCGCGG
>JAAXIK010000215.1 GCA_012270385.1 Rubripirellula sp.
GTGAGGAAGACGCCTTCCGGAAAGCCCTTTGGCAACGGTACAGGTCCCTTGGCGAGTGGCTTTACACCCATTTGCTTTAACCGCTCCAACGATACGTTCATGTCGTCGACGAAAATCGTGATGTAACTAAAGCCCAACTGTGAATGGATGGAGCTATTCAGGGAAGGTGCACTCTTCGCCCCGGGAACCTGCATCAACTTCAGCTTCGTCGCACTCTCATCCTCTCCCAGAGCAAACACTCGAATGGACAGTGACTGATTATCTGTCAGTCCAGCATCGGTTGAAAACTGAGCGTTGACGTCGAAGCCCTCTAGTTCCTTCAGGCCAATCGCTTGCTTGTAGAATTTCGCTGCTTTTTCAATATCAGCTACCACGACACCGAGATCGATAGTGGTACGCGAGAAATTGCTAACCGGTGATTCCTCACCCGGTACAAATGGGAGCTTACCCTCCTGGATACGGTCACCGTAGCTACCATCACCAGCTTGAGCCGGAAGCTGAAGCACTTCCTTCAACGCGACCAAGAATTCTTCATTCACCTGTGTCTGCATCGCAGCTTTGGCTTCGCTCCCTTTTTCTGCCGCGGCCTTTATCCGCTCGGAAGCATTGCCCTCGATGCGTTTATCCAACTCAATTCCGAACGGATTGCGGACGGTTTTTTCTTCACCATTGATGTGACAAACTTTACAGCTTCCGATCACTTTGTCTGCGAAAGCAACTTGTAGTAACTCGGGACCTTGATCCACAAACATTTCTTTGAATGTCGCTTTCCAAGGTGATATCGCTGATGCGGAGTAACCACTGGTGACGCATAACATCAAACAAATGAACCTGAGTGAATCAAAAGCCTTCATAATTAACCCTAAAAGAATTGGTTACCAATACGATATGAGTAGTGATGTGATCATCACGGGCATGCAGATTGCAGCAACGCAAATATTAACGTAGTCATTCAGCCTTCACCAGTAGTTAGTCGCGTTGAAGACTCGACAACTCGCAAGCCAACTCAAACTCAATTCCCCAGCAAGGTTCCAATCGGCTGGCGTGTAAAAATCTGCTCACTCCACCCCTAACAAAACAAGAAATATCAACCTCGCTGGATGGCATCAAGCAGTTCAACAAAAAGTGGCTTCCACTGGTTTTCAATCTTCAGTGTATCCACAATCGTTTTGACAGACCTTTCCCGCAAAGCCAGCTCACGTTTCGACGCAAACTTATCTGTCATTCTCTTGAAATAAAGGTATCGCCACTCCGATAGATGGTATTGTGACTTGAGCAACTGATAGGCGTGGAGTTCTGTTGCGTTTTCCGACCATCTGAGCGAATGAAGGGTAGTTACCAAACGCTGCCAACCCCAGATCGTCGAGAACCCCGAAGGTCCCTTCATTGCAGCTTCCAAATCTGCGGTTTCACCTGACTGCATCGCCAACTCTTGCAAGATCTCAGCAGAGTCAACTTGCAATGAGATAACGTTGGGTGTCTTAGCCAATAGCTCATTCAAAACGGAAAGTCCCTCGGAAAGTTCCCCCGCCTCGACCAGCAGTTCTGCTCGACGCCTTTGTGCTTGAACCCTTGAGCTAGCGGGGAAATCCACTCGCTGAATCGCTTTGAAATACAGATCAGCGGCTCTTCGGCAACTCACCACCGCGACCTGCGATATTTGAACCTTCTGCCCGATCTGTCCCCACGATTCTGCAATCCACAACAAGGTTTCTGTGGGCACAGAGGAAATTCCCGAGAGAACAGAATCGGTCAGGGACCTCGCTTGCTCAACCTGTTTTTCGTTTATCGTTTGACCGGACAAAGTTTGGGCAAAAATTTCCTTCAAGAGATCCAGTTTCGATGCCTCAGATTGTTTACCCGTGGAACCTACCCTCTCAGCCATTCGCGTGAGTAATTGTTGAGCCTCTTCGGTTTTCTTTTCACTCCGTGCGATTGCGATCAGCAGTTCAAAGGCTTGAGTCATCGTTGACTCAGTGACCACAACCTTTTCATTATCTGACTGGGTTGGTGAGAGCGTCAGTATTTGTTCCAGCCGCTTTGACTTTGAAATTCTTAACCATCTAGCGGAGTCCGACACATTACCAGCTAGGAATTCCGATTGCGCGAGTGCCACTCTATCTTCAACAGAAGATTTCGATAGGTTGGGTTTCGCTGGTTTATTATCCTTATTGCTGCCTTCCAGAAGTTCCAAGCCTTCAGATAACCGCCGCCGTGTTTCCTTTTGCCAATCGACGGTGCTTGCAATGTTAGAGGAGGATTGTCGGCCCCCGATATCAGCGGATGCATTGGCAACCGTGTCGAGGTCAGGATTGCGCGAAACTCGCCAAGCGATCAACCCGGCCGCAATCGATGCTCTACCTCGAAACGCATCATCACCCCGGACCTGCTCGTAGCACGATATCGATTGACGAGGCCTATTGAACGCCTCATAGAGATAACCGAGGTTCATCCACATCTCGTTTACCTGTGTGTCCTCCGGCCAGCGTGTAGCGATCAGAGAAACTAAATCTCGCATCTGCTCTAATTCGCCGAGCTCTTCGGAATTACCCCACTGCGTCTCACAGGCTTCTTGTGCTGCGGCAAGTGCAATCATGCCAGCTTCAAGTGTGGCAGGATCCTCCTCATCACCCCACCTCACGACCGACTGACCATAAACCATGGCTTCAGGTAGATGGCCTGCACGGTAGGAAAGGTACGTGAGGAGGTATCTCATCGTGTTAGTGACTTCCGCTTCCTGCTCCGCTACCGCTCTCTGATGCACGTGTTGTATCAGCCCTAACGTTTCCCCAAGGGAAGTGTTGTACTCCTCAACTTGCTCGGAATCTCTCTTGGCGTTCGTAGCAGGAACCAAATCTTGCGTGCGTTGATACGCTTCGAACGCCAGGTCGACCGCCCTGCTCAAACTTCCTACCGGTGGCTTTACGGGTTGGATTCCTACACGCTGGCGAGCGGCGGTCGCTTTCGGCGCGAGATAGGCGATGGGTACGGGCAAAACGAGAGTAACGGGTTCCTCTTCCTTATCACTCACTTCACTTGGAGCATATTCCACTCTGCCAAGCGAGGATTCGGAATCTTCAGCCAGCTCAGGCAGTGTCTGTTTTCTGACCGACGCGAAATTACCACTCCGTTTAAGCTGGTCTTCGATGGCATCATCAGCTGTCGATGAGGATTCGGATTTGTTTTCGGCAGCGCCGGTCGCTTGGGGTTGGTCTTGATCTGAGGCAATCTGCTTCCTCCCCGACTGCCGCCCGAAGAACGCAACCATGGAATAGATAAGCAAGATCAACACTGCCGTCGTGCTTAGCCAGGATCCCCAAGCCACTCGCTTCCCTGACACTCTCCCCACGTCTGACCTTCTCACCACTTCTGCCGGTTTGCTCGGCAACGGGTCAGAACCCAAGGAAAACGGCTCCCGTTTTGCACCGTGTAGCTCAGAAGGCTTCGCTGTCTCCTCCTGTTCTTTCTGATCAGCGATCATTTCGTTCATCTTGACCACATCGAAACCCGAGGCCGATGAGGTCTCTCGATCAGTGAGTCGGCGTAGCGAGCTACCACCTGAACCGCCAGCCTCAAGCACACGAATCGGTCGCTTGAGAACCACCTTGGGAATCGGGAGCACCTCCCCGCATCCGCAACGAACTTGTTCGTGACTCGTAGAACTTTGCACACGCAATTTTGCCTGACAACGATGGCAACGGAAACGAATCACAGCGAAGGACGAGGCGCGACATGCAAGTAGTACCGCTCCGCAATCACACTCCAAAATATGCCCAACGTCTCCCTCTTTCAGGTCATGCTGAGTATCGCAGGAAGGACATTGTCCGCTGAGTGTCATTGAGAATTATCACGAACAAAAGAGTGAGGAGACAGGGAATTCGCACCTGTTCGCACAGGGTACCGTTTGGCACGATCAGAGTGTTGTTCTATTTTGGATTGAGTTTCAAACCCCAAATGGGCCCTCGAGATGTATTACGTGGCCTGGGATTCGCCTTTGCAAATGCACGTGCTTGTGGAGATACTCCAACATCCTTGTAAGTGCCACCGTTGGCTTCAGCGAGCATTTTGAATGTCACTGCATCCTTAGTTTTTACTTCCATCCCCAACGTATGCAGCGGGATCTTGCTCTGAGGGTTAGCTGCAAACAACCTCGAAGCGCCATCCGTAAACGCACCATCACCCAACACGAAAATCACGTCGGGCTGAAGCTGAAAAGCAGCTTGAATCGCATCCTTACCGTTTGTTTTTAGACAGAGCTGTACAGTACCCAGCCATCGACGGAGCATTTCTTTGTTTCTAGGAGTTGCCGGTAAGAGTTGCCGCGCAGGCTGAGGATGAAACATGGGGTATGCCATGTCGCTATAGAAAATCACGTAGAAGCGTTGGCGAGGCGTGAGTTGACTCACCGAGATCATGAGCTCATTGAGCGCCGTTTCGAATCGCCCGCCGGTCATGCTATTGGAGTTGTCGATCACATAAACGTAATTGACCGCAGTCACCTTGTTTCCAAAAAAACTTGATTGCTTCAGGCTCTTCGCCTCACCTTTTCCTGAATCCGCGGAGGGTTTGGCGGGCGGCTTGATGGCGTCCCCGCGAACCGCCCCCATAAAATCTGGTGCGTCAAAAGCTTGAGGCTGGGTATTTTCAACCGGAGCCACCTCTTCTGACTCCTCACTGTCTTCAGGTTCGGTGATTTCAAGGGGAGTTGGATCAAGAACGATCTCTTCAACTTCCGGCATTGAAGGTGACATCGACGACAGAAAGACCGTTTTCGGTTGTGCTTCGGGTTCGATGAAGAAACTGGCCAAAAGTAAGAGCAATGAGATGTGCACCGCCGCACTAATCCCGCTACCCCTCAACTGCTTGGTAATACTGGATCGATTATCGATCCACCAAAGTCGAGTCATCGCGATAGCGTATCGCCAACCCTTTGCCTTCGCGATCTCCTCCTCAAGCTCTCTTCGCTCGGCAGCAGCACTCTCCTCCGATTGATTAAGTTGAGCAATCAATCCCTCTGCAGAGACGCTCACGTGATCCCTGATTGCATCACCCGAGTTCGTCAAGGGAGAATCGTCCGCTCGAACGCGGCTTACGGATGTCTCAGGGGCAGAGTCCGTGGTTGCAGTAGCACGGGAAGCCTGTTGCTGAAGCCAATCCCGCCTTTGTTGCTCCAACACTTCCCTGAGACCAGCCTCCTGAATCGATTCGATCTCCTTCAGAGGGATCTCAAACATCCAGCGGTCATTCCCGACAAGGGTGCAGCCGCGGACGAAAGGATGGTCAAACCCTTCTTCGATCGCCTGCGGCAGCTCCGAGTGCTCGATCTCCTTGGAGAATCTGCCATTGGTGACTGTTATCTTCGATTCCGTCGACATCCTCGTCATTCCGCCTCCTGAGCGCCCCTTTCTGCACGACCACGATCGTCATAAGTATACAACACATTAATTCCCAGAGGTTTCCGGCGTTCCAAGATTCCATTGCAAAGGATTTCTGACAGGAAACCTCTTCCTCAACCCTGACTATGCATCATGTTGTTCTTAATAATCGTTGGCAGGTCACTTATACTAGGAAGATCGAGCCAGTGATCAGTGACCCGAACAATGACCACAAATAAAAGATGCAATCGAATCATCCCTACTCATACGTCTTGATGACTTTCCTAATGCTGCTCGGCATCCAACAGCATGATGGTGGATTGAGTGCACTGATTGCTCAAGAACCACACAAACAAGAGAGAACGGCCAAGACCACCGTGCCTGCGAAGGTTGGTCAAATACTGAAAGAGCGTTGCACGGATTGCCACAGTGGCCAAGACGCGGCAAGCAATGTTCGCTTCGATCAGCTAAACGATCTCAACCGCAAAGAGCAAACGGTGCTCTTTAACCAAATGCAAAATCAAGTTTTCTTCAACTTGATGCCACCCCCTGAAGAGGTCGCGTTAGAAAAAAGAGAACAGCAGGTACTCGCGAGTTGGCTCGGTGAAGTTCTACACTCGTGGAACGCGTCTGAGTTGGAAAAAAAGAAACGCTATCCAAGCTACGGCAATTACGTCGATCACGATGAACTCTTCAATCGCGAACAGAACGAAGCAGCGTACACCCCTTCAAGGCGCTGGCTAATCAGCCCAGCTCTCTTCGAGGAACGAGTCACTCAGGTATTCGCATTGGAAGGACGGGAGCTGGATCAAGCGAGACAGAACGGCTTCTACGGCGTCACTAACCCTTTCGTCTTACCAGATCATTCGGGTGTTCGAGATTATGACGTATCCGCATTAAATGGCGGGCATCTTCTTATCATGCTGGACAACGCAAAATGGATTGCAGAAAAACAACTCGTGGCCGCGCAAATCAAAAAAGGCACGCTTGATCCTAAATCGCTTCCCAATCCCAAAGATCGATGGTACCCAAGGGTCACCCCCGAGGAATTTGAGCGAATTCTTCTGACGGATTCCACACCGACAGAAAGCGACATCCATTTGGCCATTGAGAAACAGTTTCAACTCGTCCTTCGTCGCTCACCCACCCAAAGCGAAACAAAAAAATATCTTCAACTCGCGCAAGATTCGATCTCATACGGGGGCAATACCAACGGGCTCAAGCAATTATTAATCGCAGTGCTTCTGGAATCTGAGTTTCTCTACAGGGTTGAACTTGGATCCGGGGAGACCGATAAACACGGGCGTTATCGTTTGAGCCCACATGAAGCCAGCTTTGCTATCTCCTACGCACTCGGAGATCGCGGTCCAGACACAGCTCTTTTGACCGCAGCAGCGAGCGGCAAGTTGCTCACTCGAGAAGACTACAAAAGAGAGGTCACGCGTTTACTTGATGACGACAATTATTTTCGTGGAGCTATCGGGCATAGCTGGGGCAGCCGTGACAAAATACCACCCAGAATCACTTCTCATCCAAAGCTGGTCCGTTTTTTCCGCGAGTTCTTCGGCTATCCCGCAGCCCTGAAAGTATTCAAAGATCTCAAACGCAGTGGTGGTTTTTACCTGAATCCCGGACGTGGAAGCAATCAAACTCCGGGCCATCTTGTGAACGAGTCGGATCGATTCGTTGCGGGAATTGTTGAGGCCGACAAAGACGTCTTTAAGCAATTGCTTACCACGGCTCGTTTCTTCCTGTATCCCAATCGAGACAATGAAACCGGCGCAACATTAATCAGTAATTGGAAAATAGCCTACGAGGCTTTGAAAAATACTAATTGGCGTGAAGATCCAGATGGGGTAGTACTGGCGAACGAAGAGCTAATTAAGAAATACCTGGATCCGAGAGGTATTACGGGACGCAGCAAAGCTAGACATGACAATAGCTTGATACGCTTCATGACGCATTTTGAGCACACATTTGGCAAGGGGAACCGACCATTCACCACCATGCCATGGGCACATGGAAATCATTATTGGCATTCACCGATTTACAGCTTGCCAAGGACGCCACGTTCACCCAACTACGGGAATCAAGATGACTTGGATTATGAACCCGTTCAGCCTTACCCAATGCCTAATCGCAAAGGCATTCTTACCCACCCGGCCTGGCTCGTTGCTCACTCGGGGAATTTCGCGACCGATCCGATCAGAAGGGGAAAATGGATCCGTGAAAAACTGCTAGCTGGAAAAGTCCCCGATCTGCCGATCACCGTCGATGCACAGGTCCCGGAAAATCCACATCAAACATTCAGAGAAAGAGTCGAGAGTGTTACCTCGGACTCGGCATGCTGGAAATGTCATCGAAAGATGAATCCATTGGGTATGCCATTCGAGCACTTCGATGACTTTGGACGTTTCCGACTCGAGGAGAGCCTGGAATACGAAGAAAACATTCTCAAGCGAATGCCCGGCAATGAAACGGATCTCTACAAGACGAAACCGATAGACACTCGAGGATCCCTCGAAGGCACAGGAGATCCTGAATTGGACGGTCAGGTCGATGATTCTTTTGACCTCATCGACCGTCTCGCTCAATCCGACCGAGTGAGACAGTCCATCATCCGCCACGCCTTCCGATTTTTCATGGGTCGCAACGAATTGATTTCGGATTCAGAAACACTACGGGAAGCGGATCAGGCGTATCTCGATAGTGGCGGAAGTTTCAGAGCGGTTGTCATTTCCCTACTCTGCTCCGACTCATTCAGGTTCCGAAAGCCAGAGCCCGATAAAAAACTCATGGTTACCGCGAAGACAAACGCCCAAAAAAACTAGACTCGAAAAACAAGTGTTCTTGAGACATAATCTTAGAGAAGCCTTGGCACCCCCAGAATTGGATTGAACGCATGACTCGCCGAAGAGATTTTCTAGCTAAAGCCCTTTTTGGGACGACTGCTGCCGGGATCACACCGCTCAGCACGTTTAACCTAAACCAGCATCAACAACGCTGTTATGGATCCACACGGCAAGATGCTACTCCTACGCGTTTTATCTTCCTACACAAACGCACCGGGCTCTGCCCCAGCTCACTGGTGCCACACAACTTCAACGTTCATCAACTAGAGGCTGAAAAGCAGAAGAAGGCATTCACAGCGGATCTCGATGGGCATGATTTGCCGGAATGGATGAGTCCGATCGCCGAGCACCTGCAACACACTACCATCCTTCAAGGTCTTTCGGGAAAAATGTGCACGACTGGACACCACAC
>JAAXIK010000013.1 GCA_012270385.1 Rubripirellula sp.
AGAGTCTTTTGGAGTATCCAGGTGGTAAGAAGTGGGTGAAATACCTGCGACCCAACATGCTTCCAATCATGGCAACCAACGGTCAGAAAGCAGAACTCAATGATATGCTGACAAGATATGATCTCACCGTGGTGCAAGAGGATAGTCAGATCATCAGGACGATTGATGGCTTCGAAGAAAGCCGCAAAAGCTTGAGGCGATTCCTCAAAAGCCTTCGGTAGTACTCGCAAGCTTGAGAGTAGAGTGTCTGCCGAACTCTATCTAACGATGGTATCTGGCAGGATTCCCTCGAGAGAAAAGGCGATTAGAGAGTTCTGAATCGGGTCTTGCCTGATCGGCTGGGCAATAGGAAACACCCGAGCTGATCAGACATTTGATTTCACGCACCCAGTGGCTCCATGCCGCACTCTATTGGTGAAAAGAAGGAAGTTAGGTCCCGAGAGGGATCAGTCGGACGCTCAGCAGAATTGAGAGCGAGTGTTCGGTGATGATGAAATTTTCTCATAAACGCCCGGATGCAAGAAACAGAGTAACGCGTATGTATTGCAAAGCACGCGGCACTCTGGATTAGCCGTTAAAATTGGCAGATTCGTGCGCATGCCTCGCAGATCGCTTAGATTTAGGGGCAATGAAGTCGAAATCCGCCAAAGCCCCAACTAGTGTGCGAAGTGCCTCTCCCCCCGAATAGTGCGGGTGGGTCCTGCCACACTGAACCTATCCCGCCAAGCTGCTGCTATGCATCTGTTTTTCCGAGCATTGATTGTCCTATTTGCTGTCGTGAGCTCGAGCCATGTTTTTTCGCAGGACGCGAAAACGAACGCAGCCAAGAATCTCGACTATTCGCTAGTTGGTCAGTCGAGTTACGCAAACCCTCTGAACTTAACGGATCAGCAGCGGTCAGAGATTGCCAACCTCCTCGAGGAACGTCTCCAAAACTTGGTTTCCTCCGAGCCATCGGAGCGCAAAAACATCATCAAGGAAAGTAACGAGTCCATTGCCGCCTTACTGAGTGATGAGCAAAAGCAGGTTTTTGCGACACTGCTGACCAGCGGAAGTTTGAGGTTCAACTTCTATGGTGAAAAGTGGAGTAATGTCCTTGGTTGGTTTGCAAAGCAAGCAGGTCTCTCGCTCGTCATCGACTCAGAGCCGAGTGGGCTATTCACTTACAACGATACAAAAGAGTTTTCACCTGCTGAGGCAATTGACCTACTTAACAGTGTTTTGCTCAGCAAAAATTACACGTTAATACGCCGCGAGAAAATGCTGATACTCGCCGACACGAGTAACGGTATCCCTTACGAATTGGTGCCGAAAGTTGATGTCGACGACCTGGTCGCGCGTGGTCGATTTGAAATGGTCACGGTCGAATTCCCTCTCGGTCGTCGACTTGCTTCCGACGTTGTCGATGCAGTCCAACCGTTGCTTGGTGAACATGGACAGGCAACTCCGATGGTTGCAGCGAAAAAGCTACTTGTGACCGAAACCGCTGGCAAGCAACAGGCGATCAATCTTGTCATCGCTTCAATTCCTGAGCCACCATTACCTACCAAGCCGGTCCCCCCTAAGAAGCCGATTCCGCCTGTTTTCGTCAGCTACCAAGCACCCGGCTTGGAAAAAGAATCTACCGAACAAATGCTTCAGGTCCTTTTTCCTGATGCGAAGATTCAGTTTGATCCAAATGCCAAGGTGGTGCACGCTCAGGCGATTCCCGAGACCCATGAGGGGATTCAAGCCAGTATTGAGAAAATGGTTGCATCTGCCACTGGCTCCGCAAAGCCTCGCTTGCGATCCTACCCGGTCCCCGTTGATCGTACTGAGGAATTAGTGACGCAACTCGCTCTCGTGTTTACTGATCTTCAAATTGCATCGGATGCAACCCTCGGTCGCCTATTGGTGGTCGCAACCGAAGAGGAACATCTCGAGGTTGAAGAGACGCTTGCTAACCTCGACATACCGACCAGCACGATTTCAGAATCGGTTGAAATTGCGGTCTACCCGGTTGATGAAGATGCATCGGAGGCAATCGGGACGCTTATGCAGAGCATTCTACCTCGAGCATTCGTTATCCCCCAGTCGAACCGAATTGTGGTTCGCGGAACCGAGGAGGAACAAAAACTGGCAAAAAGCACAATCGATCAGCTCAAGGTGGCTTCGGAGAAGGAGCGACTGCTGAGTTTTTATGACATCGAGAGCGTAATGAGCGAGGAGATGTTAACCACGCTGCAAAGTGCTGTGCCTTCGGCCCTCATCACACAGTTGTCCGCAGAAAAACGACTGAGTGTTGTCGCAAGTGCAGAGGATCAGGAGGTGGTATCTGCGACGCTTTCACAGTTGAAGCAATTAGGGAACACGAGCCAACGCATTCTAAAAATTTATCCGGCATCCGAACAGCAGAAACTACGACTTGAAGCTCTGGTCAATTCACTGCCCGATTCACTCGCTGACATGCAACTTCTTCCAAACATTAATTCCAAAGAAATAGCTGCTTGGGGCACGCAGGATCAGCAGCAATCTTTTGAGCAGTTGCTGTCACAGCTCGAGTCGACTCCAAAACCGCTGATTGTCGAACCACAACGCGTGGATTTGATGGTCGTGGATCCCAGTACACTCCTCAGTTCTCTGCAGACCAAGTACCCCGATGTCGAGTTCATTCTGAATTCTGATTCGAATCAGTTATCTTACTGGGCATCGGAATCTGAGGTGGAGCGGATTCAAAGCGACATCTCGCGACTCACCTCGGCGATGCCGCAGCGGGAGATAAAGGATCTTACTTTTTACGAACTGCAGGTCCCACTCAGTAGCGAGATGCTATCGACATTAACATCGCTTGTGCCAAATGCGAATGTTTCCGTGGTTTCTGACGGGAAGAAGTTAAGTGTTCTTGCCACAAAGAAAGATCACGTTCTTATTGATTCAACGTTGAAGCAGATTGAGGCAATTGAGAAACCGACCGAACGTGCTTTGAAACTGTATGCTGCTACCGAGGTTCAGAAAAGTCGTTTGGCGTCATTGCTCGATTCATTGCCAACAAAGTTGTCAGACTTGACAATCTTGCCGGACCCATCGCGACCGGAGATTGCGGTGTGGGGCAGCTCCGAGCAGCATCTGATTTTTGCTGAATTGCTCGAAACATTGAAAACTACGGCAACTCCTGCTGTGATGGAACCGGAGCAAGTAGAGCTTGGTATCGCTGATTCAGCGGGGCTACTTGAGGCACTCCGAGAAAAATATCCAACCGTAGATTTTGTACTGAATGATCAATCCGACACACTTTACTATTGGGCCGAATCCGAGTTATTGAATCAGGTCAAGTCTGAGATTCAGAAACGACTTCTTGCGATGCCAGTTCGCCAAGAAAAGCGACTGGAGACCTACAAGCTTAATCCAACTGACTCAGCCAATACACTTTCGGTGCTGCAGTCGCTCGCTACCACAGCGACGTTTACTGTTGACCCCTCCGGTCGTTGGTTGATGGTCGTTGGCACAGACAAAGATCACGAGGTCACCGAATCCGTGCTCGCGAAGCTAAGCGACCAGGGTGGTGCAGGGGAATCGGTTTTAATCGCCTACCCTCTGGTCAAGGGCGACGCTGAGTCAATCGTTACGTTGCTGCAGGAAATGAAGCCGGAACTTACGATTGTCGCAGACACCAGGTCCAATCGTGTTCTTGCCGCTGCACCGCTCGATCAGCACCCTCGCCTACAGGCGCTGATCTCGGAACTGGATGCCGATATAGATGACCGCTACGAAGTCGTTGTCGAGTCCTATCCTCTTGTCGGCTCCGACCCAAGTGCCGTTTTGTCGGTAGTGCAGCCTTTATTTCCCGAAATGCAAATCAGCGTTGATGAAAACAATCGCCAGCTCATTGCTTCAGGCACTAAGCCTCAGCAAGCCAGATTCGCAATGACGATTAAACGCGTTGATAATGACGAGCAGAAAGAGGCGATGCGAGTGGTGGCCTACGAGGTTGGTAATGCAGAGCCAGCTCAGGTCCAAAATATCCTCTCTCAACTTGTTCCATCTGCGGTGATCTCCAGTAATTCTGAAAGCAACCGAGTTCTTGTGTGGACGGATGCTGAATCCCATCAAGCCATTGCCGAGGCGATCAAGCAATTCACTCAGTCAAACCCTCGGGAAGAGCGTTCCTTGCAGACCTATCCGATCAAGGATGGGCTCGCGGAGTCCGTGATCGCGATCTTGGAACCCGAGTTGGTGGATGCGAAACTCACTACCAAGGAAAACACTCTAATTGCTTGGGCGACCAAGCAGGATCATGAGGCAATTCAAGTCTCGCTGGATGCATTATCTGAAACGTTGGGTGAATCACCCAATAAGACAGTGAAGGTGATAGAGGAGCTCCCTGCCGTCTTGAAAATGGCGGAGCAAATGTTAGCGGAATTAACACCGAGTGTAACTCTTCTTGATGTTTCCATGGAAAATCGTTGGGTCGTCTGGGCGGACGAAGAAGGGCATCAGCATTTGGAGAAAATTCTGAACTCCCTTTCAGAGCAGCTATCAGCGGACCAGGCGGATCGATCTATCAAGGTCTATGAGATTGGTCAAGCAAGTGTCGTTTCCGTCGAGACACTGTTGGCACAACGGATTCCGGGTGCGGTCACGCTTGAGGCCCAGGCAGACCGTCTCTTTATCGTAGCAAGCGTTGATGAGCACCTTGAGGTAAAACAACTCATCGATGAATTAATCGCAGCTTATGAGCCAACGGATGTCAATGTCCTGAAATTGCACCCGTTGCGTCCAGACATCAAACTAGCAGTGGTGAATTATCTTGGCAGTGCAATTCCCCAAGCAATCGTTCTCGACAGTGAATCTGGCAATTCCATCTCGGTGTGGGCGGATTTGAAAACTCAACAGCGTGTGACGGATTTCATCGAGCAGTTCGAAGTTGAGATCGCTGAGCCCGCTGCACGTTTTGTCCGAGTTTACCCAATGGACGTTGAGCGGATGACCGTAACGGACATCATTGGAACTCTGGACAGTGAGATCACGGAGGGCTTAACCCTTCAACCAAATACTCAGACCAACAGTTTAATTGCCACCGGTAACGAAGAAGAGCATCAGAGACTCAAGGATGGCATCGAAGCAATATTGGAGCAATTACCCGAGAAGGATCGCTTGAGCACTTCGGTCTATCGATTTGAGCGTGGTGATCCCGCATCAGCACTCGGTGTTCTTCAGTCACTTCTTCCCAACGCGACGATCGCAGCAGACTCCGAAGCCATGGTTTTGGTGGTTACCGCAGATCCAACCGACCAGCGTCGCGCAGCGACGGTAGTAGAGCAAATCGAATCGAAAGATTCGACGGAGAATCAATCTACACAAGTCTATCGATTCGAAAAGGCGAACGCAGAGTCAGTGTCGCAAGCATTTACGATGTTGGTCCCGACGGCAAGAGTTGGATTTGATGCCGGTTCCAATGTTGTTTTCGTCACGGCATCAGCGTCCGACCACACAATATTTCGACAAGCCGCCTCGCAGTTAGATGGTCACGTTGAAAATGCAATGGTAAAGGTCTACACCCTTGATGAGACCAAAATTGATGCGGAGACCGTTTTGCAGTCCTTGGATGAATCGCTGACGAGTGAGCTATCGATCCAAACCAATGCACAGTTGAATAGCTTGATCGTACGTGGATCACCAGAATTGCAAGAAGAACTAAGCAAGACAATAGAAGCCATTGTTCAAGCTCTACCGACAATGGATGAGCTCACGACAGAGGTTTATTATTTTGAGAACACGACTGCTACCTCTGCGATTCAGGTACTCGAGGTATTGCTGCCGGATGCTACATTCGCTGCGGACAAGAATTCACAGGTGATGGCAGCGACCGCGAGTGCCGTTGCACAGAAACGAATCGCATCCATTGTTGAGCAGATTGATGGCAGCGTACCTGAAGCTGATCAGACCACCAAGATCTATCGATTCACCCAAGGAAATGCCAAATATCTTTATCAAGCATTCTCGATGATGGCTCCTGAAGCGAAGATCGGATACGATCCCGGCGCGAACGTTGTGTTTGTTACTGCTTCCTCTGAGGATCATCGCATCCTCCGTGATGCGGCTGATGAAGTGAACGGACAAGCGGTAGATCGTTTCGTCAAAGTTTATCCGCTCGACCCCGAAAAGCTAACAACGGATCAAGTGGTCAATACCTTGGATGACCCGATGTTGTCCGAAATAACTGTTCAAGCAAATGAGGCAATGAATAGCTTGATTGTTCGGGCAGACCAAGCGGGACATGACCAAGTCCGACAGGCGATTGATTCAATCATGGAAGCACTTCCCGACTTACCGTCGATGGCAACCAAGGTTTACCCCCTGAAGCTCGCGAATTCAAAGGTTGTAGCCACATCGCTCAGTGAACTGGCATCGGATGCAACGATCGCCGCAGACCCTGATTCGAATACGCTATTGGTGACTGCTAATGAACTAGACCACCAGCGCATCGCACAAGTGGTGGAGGATTTGGATGTCGCTTCAGGAGCTGATTTAACGGTGAAGGTCTATCCAGTACTCAACGCTGATGCCAGACGAATTTATGATTCTCTTTCTCGCGCGTTCGATAAGAGCAAAGAGTACTCGATCACTTTTCAGGATGCCACAAAGAGCTTGTATGTGATCGCAACACCGCGTAATCAGGCAGTCTTTGCAGAGATGTTTAATCAGCTCGACCAGCAGCCTCGCAACAAGATTGATCGAGTTCAGAAAATCTATATGCTCGAAAATATTGATGCCAACCTTGCGCAATCCACAATACGGTCCATTGCATGGGGGCAGAATCCCGGGCCAGATATTCATCACAACCAGAACAATAACTCGTTGGTGATTTTTGCAACGGAGCAGCAGCATATTCAGTTTCGAAATGCGATCGATCAGCTAGAAGGTGATCCGCGTGAGCTTGAAGTATTCCAGCTTGTTGCAAATGACCCATGGGTAATTGAGCAGGCAATTAATGGAATGTTCCGAAACCTGCCCGGTTCGACGAAGCCGAGCGTATCTATCGACTTTACCACGGGCAAGCTTTTCTTAAGGGCAACCTCGAAACACCTTGGGAAAATTCGGGAATTATTAGCAGAAATGGGAGAGCCTATCTATCAAGGGCAGAACGCAAACTCTGAAGGCAATACGCGAGTCATCCAGTTTCTGGGAGATACAGATGCGTTGGCTAGGCAGGTAGAAGCGATTTGGCCTCGGATACGATCTAACCGAATTCAGATTATCACACCGGCTGATGCAGAAATGGTTCCACCTCGCGGTGGTACGCAACAGAAAGAGTCACCCAAACTAAAGTTACTTGAAGTTGAGCAAGCTGCGTGTGGTGAATCCCGAAACGGTGTGAAGGTACCTTTTGCAAATCAGCCTCAGAGTCGACCGAATCAGGATACCCTTGGAGGCAGTCGAATTGATCGGAGAGAGGCACCATTAAAAGACGACGCTTTGATTCATTCAGACGAAATGAACGTCACCATGCTTGTAAGCCAGACTGAAACGACTCGATCTCCCGTGCCGAAATCGGCGCCGAGGAAAGAGATTGTTTCCGAGTCAAATGAAAGTGACGACGCGTTGCCTCCCGTCTTTTTAGTCCCGGGGCAAAGTCGGATCACAATCACTTCTGACGATGAGAAAGCTTTGGATCGACTCGAGTCTATTTTAAGAGCGATGGCGGTGAATTCTGGCGTCGCGACAGGACAATCTAATTTTGCCGTGTTCCTGCTGCGCAACATGGGTGCGAGCGATACCAAGATCCTTCTTGATCAACTTTTCGAGGACATGAATCAGCGTGGGCTCAATGACCTTGTATTTGTAGCGGATGAACGTTTGAACGCGCTGATTGTTCATGGCAGTCGCCATGCTCGTGATGTGATTCAAGAATTGCTCGAAACATTGGACAATGCAGAGTTGCCAGATCCTCTGGATGTTTACCGACCAGAATTAATCACGCTTGAATACGCTGAGGCATCTCGGGTCCTCGAGATTTTGGAAAATGTTTATAAAACGCAATTGACCAGTGGCGGAGGGCGAACGCCGATTTCAATTCCGAAAGGTGTGAGCTCGTCCGTTGCCTCTTTGCTTCAGCAAATCAACGCAGCTTCCTCCGGACCCGTCCTGACATTGGATATCGATGAATCCTCCAATTCGCTGATTGTCCGAGCACCCCCTGAATTGCGTTCCGAGATCGGAGAGTTTTTGAGGACGATTGACACTCAGGCATCAACCAATAGCAACCGACACGTGAAGGTGATACGACTAAGCCGAACAAAATCTGATCGCATGCAGGAGGTGTTGCAGAGATTTTTAGTACAGCCCGGTGCTGTCACCCCCTCAAAAACAAGTTCCAGGAAGTAACGTTTGGTTTTGGCGTAGCTTACCCCCAATGGGCGGCTGCTAAATTTGCCTACAAGTATTACAGAGGTTCGATTAAACTATCGATTCGTGTCTGAACGCTGATCCCCAATCAGCCATAGCCCAGGTTGACCGACCTAAACGATACAACATTGCAGAATGTCAAGCTGATCAGACACCTACCCACCCCAACGTTTTGAAGTGGATTCGGACGAGTTCACCTTAGAACTACCACCCACTACAGCCGGCCCGCCCCCATGACGCAACATCG
>JAAXIK010000292.1:0-2595 GCA_012270385.1 Rubripirellula sp.
GATCGAGGGATCTGGCTTGAAGTATTCATCCAAAGCTTTTGCGTGTCGAAAACGATCTAATTTCCAGTGTCGCAGGCGCTCTGACGAATCCTCCACTTCCTCAGCGGCGGCAACTACATAAATGCTACTTTGGTAGACAGCCAAACCGTAAGGTTCAATGCGACGCACCGACGACGGCTTTCCCACTGACTCGTATTCGATCTCAACAACGCGATGTTCCACCACCGCTCGGTTAATCGTCTTGAGGATACCGGCTTGATCTTCGTAGCTCTTCCTTGGACTCCCAAAGACGTGAAGCGATTTTCGATAGCGGGCGTAATGATCAAAGACGCCATTGGGAACAGCTTCTTGGATCTTGTTCCAGAATGTTTCGATACCCTGCCAGTACTGCGTTCCCAAAAGAGGAAACAACAGTTCTCGTCCGATCGAGAGCGCAATCAATTCGGTGGCTGAGATGCCTACTTCATGAACGCTATTGTTGTTTTGCCCAAGCTTATAAACCTTACCGCGTTCCAGAGTTTCTGTTTGAATATCAAACCCTGCAGCCTGTAAGGCTTCGACATCGCGACGAACGGTTCTGCCATGAAGGGTGGAAAGCCCTAGGTCCGCAACGAGATCACCTCGTAGTTCTTCAAGGGTGCGTCCAAACCTCGAAAACTCGAGTAGTTGCAGGAGTTTATGCTGACGAATCAGTTGTTCGTTTCTAGCCATCTACCCTTTATTCTCAATTCGCGTTACCGGTGAAAGTTGGATAGGAAGCTCCAAACTTTCTCGCTTCAATGACAGAACTCAACTGCGGTTTGGTTTCCAGCCACCGATGGGTGATGGCCAGCGTGCCGCTTTAAGCTTTGACCACTCGAGTCCTCGCGAGACGGTCGTGAAGGGTTTGATTACCTTCGGTGAACAGGAAAATAATATCAACGAGCGCGATGATGGCCCCGATGATGGGCAGTGCGTTGCAAATCAATTGAAAGACGAAGGTTCGGATTAGAAAGCCTTGTACGAAACCGGACGTTTCTCCTGAATCTTGATCCACCATTCGTGTGCCCACGATCTTCTTTCCGATACTTTGGCCGGATTTAGCAATCAGAACGCAGTTGATGATCATTGGCACAAATAGGTTGCCCACGATAATCAGGGTACCCAATATCATGCCTCCTCCAGCTGCCGCAGAAACCGCCTCGGGTGATTCACCTGATTCCGCAGCTACCACTGCCCCGCCAATGATCATTCCAATGCCAATGACAAGTCCTGGAATCATCAGAAGGATGTAGGCGATACCGTCGAGCAACGCACCTCCAATTCGAGCTCCAACACTGGCAAGTTCTTGAGGGCCATTGGGGCCGCCCGACCCACCTGCATAGACGCCACCGCCAGTTGTACTTTGGTACGGATTCGTCGAGCTCTTCACCGGCTGAAGGTCGTTGTCCGTCAAGTCGTCAAAAATATCTGGGTCGATGCCTCCGCCAACGCTCGAGGCCCCGGCTGTCGGTTGCGTGGGTTTAAGGCCAGAGGCTGCTCCGCCACTTGGCTGCGGTGAACTCTGGCCACCGGGAGCTGCGGGGGCACGCAGCTGCTTACCGCACGGACATTTGACAACTTTGCCGGCTGCGGTCTCCGGAATGGATAGAACTTTGGAACAGGCGGGGCATTTGATTTTCATTCGGATCAACTCTCGTTGGCAGGCACTCGGAAGTGTTCAGACGAGCGTTATGTTACCACGCGGTTGCTTTTTTGGCTGTACCGGCTGACCGAATCGTGGGCGCAAAAAAGAAAGCTCAAAGCGACGGAAAAGATTTCAGGTCCACTTGGCGATAAATGGCTCGCATGCCAACTGCTTCTTGAATTTTCTCACGATCGAGCTTTGAGAAATTTTCGAGTACTTCCAGTTCCAGAGTGGACCGATATTCCTGTGCTCCCGTGTCTCGGTTCAGGATGAGTAGTGTTTCCCGAGGGATTTCTTGTTTGCTGGCAAGGTGTTGATTGAGCGTCATGCGTCCAAATGGAGGGGGGCCGAGCCTTCGGACCAGATTCAGCCTTGCCGCAAGATCAAAAAACTTGGCGAATTCCTTTGCGACGGCCTCGGAGCTTGGTTTTTGACTTGTTAGGTGATACTCGAGGTTTCCGAAGCGAATTTGGTAACCGTCAACGCGGTGCCTCTCTTCCACCATGGCGTAGATGCCGAGTTGTTTCTTCTGTTCTGCAGTCGAAGCGGCTGCTCGAGCTTGGGCGGTGACTTTAATCAGATCCTCTTCCGAAACGGTGGCCTGCACCTGAGTCTCGCGATCCATGATGGTGACCCGTTTTTTTCCAGAATCAAAAATCGTTACGAAGCGGGTCGAAATCTGGGGGAAATCGTAGGTCAGGCCTTCCTGAAACAGGATGACATGTTCCGACGCGGCTTCGGTATTTTTCCCTGAATAGACTTTGGTCGTCACGCGAAAGGTCTCAGCGCCGAGATCGAAGATGGGCATGGTCACAACGGCTAGGGCATAATGAAGCTGTTATGGCGGACCCCGGTGGGTGGGCGGACGGATAGCGTGGCGGGACGCCGGACGCCGGGCGTTCCGACGGCTGAAGCGGTGGGTCACGGGT
>JAAXIK010000292.1:2605-8616 GCA_012270385.1 Rubripirellula sp.
GATCAGAGGTGTACGCCTCACGACCCCCGACCCTCGATCGAAGACGAACGCACCGCGCTCCCCAGCCGCCCGGCGCACCGCGATCAGAGGCGTAAGCCTCGCGACCCCCGCCCCGCGATCGAAGATGTGCATGCGCCCACCGGCTAGGGCAAAATGAAGCTGTAATGGCGTAACCCTGTTGGTGAGCCGACGGATAGCGTTGCGGGAAGCCTGACTTTGTTTTTTCAAACGGCTGAAGACTTGGGTCACGAGTGATTGCCGATCACTCGATTGGACCTGAGGATGATTCTGGTGCGACATGATCTGAGTGGCTCCAATGTCCATCTTCGTAACGCTTAAATTCAATCGATTCCGGGTGATGTGACGGATGGTGAGACCCGGAAAGTGGCGGTGGATGCTGAGCGATCTAGCTTTCCTAACGGAAACAACGTAGAAAAGCATCCTGTAAGCCGTCCAGATCAATGGTCAAGCTTCTTTCCCAGAGTGACATTTCAAAAGAACAGAACCACTTGCTAGAAGATGCGCCGAACACTCTTCCTAATTCCACATGAAATATTCGGCATACCGGTTTTCGGAATCGGATGGGCTCTTTTTCTATTGCTGATGATGGTCTGTGTCCGCTGCTTCCTGGGCTCTCGACGTGGAATCTCTCTGCGAGAAATTTTTGCAACGGAGGGAGTCTTGTGGGGTATTTTTTCCCTCGTGATCGCCTTCGTCCTACCTCGAGTTGAGTTAACCAATCTCGATGGCGAGCCTGTCGGTATGGCGATCCGCGGTTACGGTGTGATGCTGTTGCTTGCAATCGCATCCGCAGTCGGTTTAGCAGCTTATCGAGCAAAGCGTCGCGGAATGGACCCGGAGATCATCCTTGGAATGGCTCCCTGGGCCTTCCTGGGCGGAATCGCCGGTGCGAGAATATTTTTTGTCATCCAGTATCGGGATCAATTTCTCGTTGGATCCTGGCGAGAAACACTGAGTCGAATGCTTGATTTCACTGGTGGGGGACTGGTGGTTTATGGCTCCTTTATCGGTGGTTTTCTAGCCGTAGCATATTACGTGTTTCGACACCGTCTAAGTCTCCTGAAGATAGGGGACATTATTATCCCCTGCCTTTTTCTGGGTGTATTCCTGGGGCGTATGGGTTGTCTCTTTAATGGGTGCTGCTACGGAGGTCGCTGCGAGGATGCGAGCTACGCGATTTATTTTCCACCCAAAAGTCCTGTCTATGAACGGCAGTTACGGACCGGTGAACTTTTGGGATTTCGTTTCAATGAAGATTCACGAAAGATCACGGAAGTTTCTAGCGGATCCTTAGCTGAAAAAGCTGGCGTGCCAATCGGTGGGATGCTCAACGGAATGGGTGATGATTTGTCTTACCTTGAAACTGCTTCTCGCGAAATTCCTAGTGAGCAGGCACTGCCGGGTTTGTTGGTAGATATTGATGGTCAGCGATACCGTTGGAGTCCTGATGAGTTGCCAAGCTCTGCGCTGCCGGTTTATCCAGCTCAAATCATCAGTAGCCTGACCGGGCTGACGATGTGCTTGCTGCTCTGCGCTCTTTCTCGGATCCGTCTGAAAGATGGAATGTTGATGAGGGTTGGGTTCGCTGCCTATGCTGTGCTTCGCTTTGGGTTAGAGATTGTTCGAGTGGATGAGTTGGGGCAATTTGGTACCGAGCTCTCCATTTCTCAAATCGTGAGTTTGGTTGTCTTCTCTCTCGCTATTGCGGGCGTCTTGTGGATCAAGTTGAGCGGAAGCTCCAAGGGAAATCCACTCGAAGAGAGCCTGTCAGAGGAATGATCAAAGTTGTCCATCGATTCTTCGGAAAGGCTTTTAGGGTGTGTAAAATAATTTGCACCGATTTCATCATCGCAGATGGGTAAGTCAATCATGAAGCAACGTGATTTACAGCCTGAGAGAATGGATGATCCTGACCTACCCACGGAGGATCATCTGCATGCACTGCAGGGCCTTGCAAGATTGAACCGATTCAGTCGAATCGAACCTTCCCTCTTTCAGATCATTCGAAGATTTGGGCGAAGACAGCCCAATGGAAAACTCAGGGTTCTTGATGTGGCGAGTGGATCGGGGGATGTACCCATTCAATGGATCACTCGAGCGAAGCGCGAGGGTTGGGAATTAGATCTTACCATGGTGGATAATCGTTCCACCGCATGCGATGAACAGCAACGTTTAGCAGCGAAGAAGGGTGTCAGAGCGAATTCGATTCAGCTGGACTGCCTCTCCTCGGCACTCCCCGGTGGCTTTGATGTGGTGACATGTTCCCTTTTCTTTCATCATTTGAAGAACTTTGAAGTCTTTCAGCTCTTGCAGTCGATGCAAGCTGCCAGCTCAGGTGGACTCGTCTTATGTGACCTCGAGCGAAGCTGGATGAATCTTCAGATGGTTCGTCTGGCTTCCCGTTGCCTCACCCGATCACCCATCGTTCACGAAGACGCACTAATCAGTGTTCGAGCGGCATTCACCACGGGTGAGTTTGGGACGATCGCAAGTTCAGCGTTAAGCCGACCCTTCAAAATTGAACGTGTTTTCCCCTGTCGTTTCGTATTAACGACGGAAGAGCTGGTCGCGAAAAATCCCACGCCCATTATGGCTTAGGAAAGACTAAAAACGTTCTCAAGGATCCTATTTCTATCGGTAGGACTGGCGACCCGAAAGTGATGCTTGTCTGTAGATCAACAAGAGATCCGAGCGTGACCCCTCAGAACCGTCTGACTCCATCTTGCGACTTCCAAGAGTTCTATCATGCAAAGGCGAACATGCAATGAAATCATGTAGGCATGGTGTTCGCATGAATGATTTTTCAATGAAAGAGTGAATCGAATTCAGATGAAGCCAACCGTTCTCATCATCGGCGGCGGAGTATCGGGCAGTGTTTGCGCTCTGAGTCTGCGCCGGCAGGGTATTGAAGTGGATCTGGCAGAGAAGTCCATCTTCCCGCTGGCCAACGTGTGTGGTTGCTGCATTGGGGGAACGGGGTTGTCCGTCCTTCGGAGTCTTCAAGTAGATGATTGGGTTTCGAGTGAAGGACAGAGGTTGGAGCGTTGGGTTGGATCAATGGGTGGATATCGCGTTGAAGTGCCGCTTGATTCCGGCGTCGCGATTTCTCGTGAACGTTTGGATACTGAGCTATTACTTCGAGTGAAGCAGGCTGGGGCGAATGTCATGGTGCCTGTTTCGGCAGCGGTGCAGTCTCTGGATAGAGATCATGTGTCCGTTCTTTTGGAAGATTCATCCGGTGAAAATCAGATAAAGCAATATGACTTGGTGATCGTTGCTTCGGGGTTGAATGCCACCGGAGCGAATCGGCTGCTCCCTTGGAAGGAGCCACCGCACGGCCCCTTTGGAATCTCCTTTTATGGATCGACGAGTCACCTTTCCACGGGCTCACTTGGAATGGCGTGTGACCGAGATGGTTATGTGGGAGTGGTGCGTTTAGAGGACGGTCGCGTCGACATTGCAGCCGCTCTCAAGTCCGGCTCGGACTCCAGACAGGTCGGAAAGCCAGTGGATCGTGTGCTTGGCATTCTAGAACGAAGCCGCCTCGAGCTTGGGTGCATTGAGGTGCAGTCTCAGATCAGCGTAACACCTCCCCTCCGCCGATCACGGCTTGCAGGCAAAGGTCGATTAGTTGCGATCGGAGATGCATCAGGCTACGTGGAACCTTTCACCGGAGAGGGCATGACCTGGGGGATGATGAGCGGAGTGGCTGTGTCACGACTGATCACGGAGTCATCATTGGATGAGCTCGGTGATCTAGGAGATCGCTGGTGCCGACGTCAAAAGCAGTTGCTGGCATCAAAACGACGGGTTTGTCGGCTGCTAACCACGGCATTGCAGAATTCGATCCTGCGTTATGGAACGGGGTTTCTGCTCTCGCGGATGCCGAGCCTGGCAAGCCCCTTGGTGTCCCATTTAGCACGTCCATGGAATCCTAGTTCCCCTCGCTGATCTTAAGCTAGCCTTTCCTCATTCCACTCTGATCTGGTCTCCCGGAGCTCATTTGTGGTAGTTGTTTTGACATGGAAAGCGAACACAAGCATGTAGGGTACGAGAAAGATTCCAGGGACCGATTCCGAATCGCGAATCTTTCGGACAACCTGAATACCTCGAGTGACAAGGATTCTGCGAGAACCGCGGATCCTTGTGAGAATCCGGATCTATCGATTCGGAGAGCGATGCTTCCTGGGTTGGATGGATTGCGGGGAATCGCTGCCTTGGGGGTGGTCTTGCTTCACAGTTGTGTCCCCTACATGGAACCCGCTGTACCGGGACTCGCTTGGTCGGTGAATGATCGACCGCATTGGTTGGCCTCGCAATGCTTCTGGCTCATTGAGCTTTTTATCATGCCTGTCTTCCTCGTTTTAGCAGGCTATTTCGCTTGGCGTTCTCTCAAGCGATCTGGGGTTGCCGAGTTGATCCGATCGAGATCCCGGAGATTGCTCGTGCCTCTTGGTTTCGGCGCGGTGGTGGTTCTGCCTGCAGATCTTTATATCTGGCTCGCGGGATGGGTGGCGGAGAGCAAGATACCACTAAGGAAGATGAAGAGCTTGAAATTCAGCGATGGTATCGATCAGGACCTTTGGGGTCTAAGCCATCTCTGGTTTCTTCAGTACCTGTTTCTTTACATACTGGTTTTGGGATCCGTTTATTGGGTCCTTCAACGTTCATCTTTTTTGAAAAGGATGTTGCGTTCTTCTCGATTTTGTTTCGCCTCGCTTTTTAGCGTTGCCTGTCTCACGTTAATCTTTGCTCCTGAGGTGGTTTGGGGATTCCAACACAGCTTCTATCCTGTGGCGAGCAAATGGATTTACAGCGGGGGTTTGTTTGCCGTAGGCTTCTGGCTAGGTTCATTTGATTCTGAAATGCGAGGGCTGACCACCACTCGGTTCAGGCATGCAAGTTTTGCTGTCGCGTTGAGTCTACCCGCGATGCTGCTGGGTCAATGGCATCTGCGTGGAGGAGATCAACAAGTAGCGAGTCTACTTCTTGCGGTCACCACCACCACATCCGCAACTTTGATCACTCTTGCTTTGATGGGTTACGCTGCATCGATCAAGACGCCTCTGTCTGAACGCTGGTCATACCTGGCCGCAGCTTCCTTCTGGGTCTACCTAATCCACCATCCCCTACTGGGTCTTTTGCAAATTGACATGAAGTGGATGATGCCTGAAATCTCATCGGTCTTCAAAGTCTTACTCGGTATGCTTGGATCCGTTGCTCTTTCACTCGCAACCTATGAAATCGGTGTGAGGAAAACGGCTTTGGGACGGCTGCTCGGTTTTCAGTATTCACCCAGAAAGTTGGAGACAGATTTGGCAGATCCTCTTGTCGGTGCCGATGTGCTTGAGGATTCGATACAGCAAAGTATCATCGCTATCGTCTCTCAGGACGACAAAGACGTAGAAGACGCTTCCGAAGAATTGTCCGATCGCAAAGCAGCATGATGCCTGGAAGATCACACTCGGTGGCACGGGGTGGATCCGTACCGAGCTTGATTCAGTCCAACTGAACGGGGCTCACAAAGCTACTGGGTTTCAAGGCAAGTACCGAGCACTCAATCTGGTTTAAGATTTCCTCAGCACAGCTTCCGGTAACGATCCCGGTGACTCCTGACTTGGCAACGGTTCCAAGAATGATGAGGTCGACCGATTCGGATTTAGCAAACTCAGTGATCACTTCATCTGTATCACCTTTCTTCAGGGCGACGTTGATCTCGTCTGCCTGTTGTGTGCTGAGGAAATCATCAAGTCTTTCATTCACAACCTGCAGAGTTTTCTGCTCGACCTCCGCGAATCGCTCCTGCCCTAAACGACCTTTTAGCATCTGTTCGTTCCAGATGTTCCAAGAGTGGATAATGGAGATTTTGCTCTTGTGGATTCTTTGGATCATGGAGGCTAGGTCAAAAACTCGCTGATTCAATTCTTGATCCATCACATCGTCGGAGGATGTATTGACGCATGCCAGCAGATGTTTGAAATCCAGCCTCG
>JAAXIK010000178.1 GCA_012270385.1 Rubripirellula sp.
CCCGCTGGACTCACCGCAGCTCACCCAACGTCCCTCACGGGTTACATCCTGCCCAGGGATCGACCGGGCAGCCGGCTCATACCCAGCTAGGCTTTCTTCCAGTGCATATTTGGTCACGACTTTCTCGCACTCTCTTTTATCGCTTCATAGAACACGGAGGCTCAACTCGGACCAAGAAGAATCCAGTCAAGACGAAGACATGGAGTTGCCCGATGACGTCGCGGACGCATGGGCTGCTGTTCTGATCGATGTTCACGAGAAGACAAAGCAAGACAAGCAGAAGGAGCCACCGTCAAGTGATGAGCAGTGAATACCGTCAGCCGCCCACGCCGCCGCTGCGGCAGTAACCGAACTCTTCCTCGGCACCGATCCTGTGTCGGCCAGTCGAGTAGCCCGGCACCTTCTGGTGTCGGCGGGGACCGTCGCGCGGTGGCTCAAACAGGCCGAGCGACTACAGCTCGTGCGCAGCGTGCCGTATCGCGGCTGGATGCCAGCGTAAGACCCGCGACGTGCTTCCGGCCTGTCTAGACCATGGACGGTCGAAGCAGGCCATTCTTACACCTCAAGCGAATCTGTCATGGAAGACAAGCAAGCAGAACAAGTTGATCGCAACAAGCAGCAAGGTAGCCTTGAGCTGACCGATGCTAAGCATCCAGATGCCAAGGATGCGGCTGCCGCTGCAGCAAGGCTGCTGGTGCGTCTGCATGAGAAGCGACATGGCGACTCGCAGGAGGGCGTGGATGGAAGTTGATAGCGCCCAAGATAAGACGGTAAGAGAGGCCGCAGAGCGTTACACCAGACGTGGCTGGCATGTGATACCGATTCCCCATCCGCTGAAAATGCAGCCATGCCACCATCTGGGCTCAATGCGAAGACTTTATCTGGCACTGTGATGACACCTGGATCCCCGGCCACTTTTGCGCTGCGACTTGGTGGATCATCGTCGTCATCACCTCGAACCTTGCTCGGGTCATAGGCTGATTTTGGGGCCGCCTTTTCTTCATTATCGCTGCGGGTTCCTGCAGGCATCTTGTCTGACTTGGCTGCTGCAATGTCTGACGGATCAGCTTCCGTGGACGCGGCTTGTTGCTTGGGTTTCGGAGCCGCAACAACAGTGTCTTGTTCGTCATCCTCATCCTGCTGTTTATTAGCGGCCGCGCGGGTCTTCGCCATGCGCATCATTTTTTCCTGAGTTGACTCAGTTGTGCCGCAGCCATAGATAAAGGGAAGAACCAGAAGGAGACGCAGATAAAAATGTATGTTCATCTTTGGCAATCAATGAGAAAGAATCTTTTTATCAGCACTGCTGACGACTTGGCCTCTGTTCCAAGAATCGCGTGACTGGCGATGATGAATGTTTCTTTTAAGGTTTTATTTCATCATGACTCGTCGAATCCATTGATGTGTTTGCCATGAAACACCCAAGCACCAACTGGAAACTTTGTTGAAGGGGTTGTCTTGCTTCATCGCATCGCTGTGAATGTTGACGAGACGAGATCGCAGAGTATCCAGTCGTGTTTCGATATCCATGTATCGTTCAGCAATTTGCTCAATACGAGTCGGGTCTCTTTTTAGCATCTCCGCATTTTTTCGATTCGCTTTGGTTGCGGAAGCGATCTGGAATGTGAGATCTTCCCCACCGACTTCGATGCTCCAATTCCACATCGCTTCTCCGGAAACCAGAAGGATGTGTGTCGTCGTCGCCCCGGCATCGATCACGCAGACGGTTTTTGATAGGTCCTTCTGGAGCTGATCAAAGTCTTCTTCCCGGATTTTTGCTGTATCAGGCCAGATCTCCGAAAATTCGTAGGCAACAAAGTTGCTCAAAGCAATGGTGTCCGATTGCAAGCCAGCCAGCTTAAGGCCCATCGATTCCAGCAGCGAAGACCTTGCAATGATCGTGCCGGTTCGAGCGGTAGATACCATCCCGGGCCTGCCCATGGCAGGGAGTCGTTTACCCGGACACAACCAACGAACAATGCACAATTCATCCAGTGCAATTGGGATCTTCGATTCGATTTCCTTGTTGAGCAGACCGATTGCATCCTTGTCCTTAACCGGTGGCAATCTAAGAAAGCGATTCACAGTCTGTGCGCCATCAAGATTGACCCAGACTGGGGTTTCGCCTGGATCTTTGAGTTCAAGGAATTTTTTGATGGCAGGTTCTAATTGTTTTCTCGACTCTGAGGCATCCTGTCTTCTTGTTGGAGTTTCCTCCAGTTCCATGAAGAACCCATCTTTGATCTGAATTCCCTTGTCGTCTTTCTCAAGTAGAACCGCTTTTACAGAGCTTGAACCCACATCTAATCCCCATGCTACCGCCGATTTTTTGGGGCCTGAAGAAAAGAGTCCTTTCTTCCGAATTAGAAAATCATCTGCGACACGTGATGCCCCCAAGCCTTGAAGACCGAGACCTATTGCAACATTGAAGGCCGCAGGTTTCATGCCGAGGATTTTCTGCGCTGACTCACCGAACCGCTGAGGTGAGGATAAGATCCCGGAGGAACCACCCAGCCAACTTGTTGATTTTCCCTTCCAAACGGGGAGATGCATTCTCTCCGGATGTTGACGCAATTTCAGCTGTTTCTCCAGTTGCTGCTTTGCTATCTGAAATGATTCGATGCGCGGTGATGATTCACATAGTTTTGTTGCGAAGCCTAGGAGTGTCTGACTAACGTAGGGCTCTGCCTTTAATTCCTCCAAGATCCAGGCTTGTTCAGTCGCCGCGTCCAGGAGTTTCTCTATCTCTTCGTTGGTCTGGTTGTTGGGGATGGACTTGAGTTTCTCCAGAACTCGCGGGAAATTACCCTGTTCCATCGATTTTTTAGCTGAAGTAAAAAGTCTTTCGGAGACTTTTTTCGATACCTTCAGGCCGGCTTGATGTTGCGGGTCGGCTTCAAGGAGCTGTTCAACGAGTGCCCCCACGGTTTCCCAGTCTTTGGCATTGATCGCTGCTCTTAATTCTGTTTCAAGCGAATCTTTCACGGAGCATTCGGACTCACTATTCGCCAAGAGCGTTTTAGCTTCCTTGTCTAGCAAATGACTTGGGATCTTCCTTAAATGCTGAACTACCTCATCCTTGTCACCTCTACGATGAGCTTGTTCGGCTTTTTCACAAGCCAAAGCAACTGTTTCGAGAGTTTTTTCTTCTATTTCAATGACTTTGTTGAGAGTCCTGTTGGCAGTCGCTGCAAATTGCTTGAAGCGGTAGTCAGAAATTACGCTGATCCGGTTGAGGAGAAGCCTGGCTTCCGCATACCTGAACTCATTTGCTGCTGTTTTTGCGTCCGCTAGTGCGGTAGAGAGTTGCTTTTTTTTCTCGTTAACCATTTCGGTTAGATTTGCACCACAATGTCCACAGAATGTCTGGGTCAGCAGAACACTTTTTCCACATTTACCGCATTCTTCCTGGAGGGACTGGCCGCAACCACTGCAGAATTTTGCATCCAGAGCGTTTTCCGTTTTGCATGACCCGCATAGGCTCGAGTTGCGATTGGCAGGCTGCTTTGGATTTGAAGATGCTTCAATGGACATCACAAATTATCTTGATTGAGTTTACTGAGTAGGAGGGACGACGACTCCGTGAATCGGAAGCCAATTGGAGAAATTCACATCGTTGGGGTCACCCACTTTGACAAAGCCTTGTTTGTTGGTGTTGAATACGATCATCGGGCAGCCCTTCGGTACGATGATGGAAAGACGATAATTCCCCGAACGAGTCTGTTTCTTCAATTTCGCAGTCAGTTCTGCTGGCTCGATTTCGAGGATCGCAATTTCCCTGTCATGGTCGCCATTCACCCGACAGTTGACGTGAAATTGATGTTCCTTCTCCGAGGTAAGCGTCCCTAGGTCTAAGCCGTCAGTCATATGGAGTTCCGGCCCCAAAAAACCGATCGGTTGATGCACCTTTCCTGTGAGTTTGATTTTTGACTCAATGATTTCCCCGGTATTACCTTTCGCCGTTACCAAAAATTCACTTTCGTATTTCCCATAGTCGAATGCTCCCGCTTGGAGCATCAGGTCAATACCCGATGTGCATCCCGGAGGCAGGGAGGTAGCTTGGCGGGCATTCCACTCGAAAAGTTCGAGTTCAGACTCAACGCTTAAAATAGTGATGTCCTCCCAGAGTTCACTGGTGATGGCTAAGGAGGACTGCCCAAACGTTCCCGAATCTGTGGTCGGAATTGACACCTGTCTCGGCATCAAGATCTTTGCTCGATTCCTTCCTTTGAAATCAATCGTGAAGGTTTCTTGCAGTGGATCGTTGCATGCAAAAAATGCTGAGAATTTGAATTGCCCTGGTTGATCAATTGACTCCCAAGCCACATGTATCTGCCCTTCTTCGCCACTTGGGATAACGGGGGGAGTGATGCGGATGTCTGCATTGTTAGTGGTCCGTACACTGCTGACTTCTAGGGCGACTTCACCTTTATTCCTGAATGTGAATTGATACTCTGCCGGTTTACCACTCGTGCAAACTCCCACATCATAGGTGCTGCTGACAACGATATCTGGTTTCGCTTTTTTCTCCCAATGGTTGATCAGGGAGTTGCGTTCGTTGATTTTCTGAACCTTAGCTTCGTATTCGTCCCTCAGTACATCGGGGACACCCCACGGTTTGTATTTGACCAGAAGGGTTGCAAGGCATGTGACGAGAAGGGGGATCAGAATCCCGCCTATAACCGATGATATTTTCTTTGCCGGTGAAGCCATTTTTGCTATTCAACTTGATTCAATGCGTTGCTGCATTCATGAATCATGGCCGTCTAATGCTCTCTGATTCTTCGGTGAATCAAGCAAGACGTTTGTAAAGTTATGTTTTAAATCAAGGCGGGATTCAGCTATCACTAAATCCCGCCAGGTATCGAATCCTCTTCAAGCAGAGGATGATGTTTAATTAGCAGATGACTCGAACGCACCTTTGAAGTAGGTTGAGCTGATGAAAATCCCGTTGAACATGTCAGTTGGGGAAATTTCAAGTTCGCTGCTTGTGTAACCTACAGTGACGTACTGGTCAGCGGTCAGGTCTGCAGGCACTGGGAATCCGGGGTTGAGGTATCCATCGCCATCTTTGTCGTTGAAGGTGACCACGGAACCATCAGCCATCAAGATATTGGAGATGCCGCTGTGAACGGCAAACCAGTCTCGAGTGTCCTGAAGGTAAAAATCGTTGAGGGTGCTCGCTGGACCACAGTTGATTGTGGTCGCCTCACCGCGTTCGCAAGCGACTTGAGCGTTAAGATTGGCATCCTGACCGATCAAGCGAATTCCAACCGAGGATGCATCGAAACGAGCAGGACCATCGTTGAACGCTTCGGTGAGAAGCATTCCTGAAGGAAGCTCTGCTTTGGTGTTTGGAACTGGAGCGGAGAGGATTGCTTCATCAATGTCCCCAGGACCTGCATCGCCGAGGATGCCGATTTGAGAAGCTGGAATACGGCTTTTGTCGATCGTTGCAAGTTGTACAGGACCGGCTGTTCCACCGAGTTCTTTAAATCTTTTTTGAGCATCACGATTGTAAGCAGTTCCATCCGAGGTGATGCAGAAACCGCCGTTTGCCAAGATGTCCTGGTTCCCGTCGGTGCTGTAAACCGTTTTTGGGTTTTGACGCACGAGGTGATAACCAGCTGCGTAGTTGGTCATGTAGCCTTTATCCACGTAGTTGATCCCTACATAGGCTGTTCGAGCAGCGCCAGTCAAAAGGGGAGTCGGTTCCGTGCTGTCGTTAGCGCCGCTGATATCAAAAAGACCTTTCCCTGCGCCCTGAGTTAATCTTGCGTAGGTGTTTCCGTGCTTTGGAACTTTCGCACCATCAACCGAGTTACCACCGAGCAAGTCATTTAATTTTTCGGACGCTTTACCTGGGTTACTAGGGCAGAGCATGTCACCTGGTAGTGCGCTTCCACTATTGACCAAGTCAGCAACCCAACCGATGGAGTCCATGTCACCATCACGGTAAAGGTCTGATGCACCGGTGCACCATCGACAGGGTGGTTCACGGGTAGCAACTTCCGGCGACCCGATACCAACCTGTCGCAGTTGTGTGGAGCACTGAGTGCGTCGAGCAGCTTCTCGAGCTTTGGATAGGGCAGGCAACGCTAAAGAAGCCAAGAGAGCGATGATGGCGATCACCACCAAAAGTTCAATCAGGGTAAAACCTGAATTTCGCGATCGCGACATTTTTATGATGTCCTTCAAGTTACTCTGGACATTTTGTTAAGTTTCTGTCCAGAATGGGTTAAGTGAGGTGGAGTGTGTGATCAGCAAAATTGGATTTTCAAGCCGCCAGCGAGAAATCCCAAAGCTTTTCATGCACTCCGCTTTTTAAAAAAATGCTAAAACACGATTCTAGGATCGATGTCTTTTCTTTCCTTCGCGGCTTCCGCGTTGACTACCACTTGCCGCTCATGTCGAGTGATCCAAACCACTCATAACGAACCGCGTCACTCCTGACACGCGGCCTAATCTCTCTTCTTCACTCGGAATTAGGTTAGGTCGCCGGCTCTCCTCCTATGGTTGATTTTGAATTTCATGTCATTCCATTTCATTCAAAGTAGAATCTTTTGTCGTCTCATTCACCGTTGGTGATCAGCGAGTAAAAACTTGCAAGATTGAGTCGCTCCGCTTCCACCTCAGACGTGGTCCAGTACACTGCCCCGCCCGCTCCGTTGTTGTCAGCCCCATCAAAACCATTGTTGATAAATCCATCGCCATTGCGATCTGAAATGGACTGGACTGATCCGTCTGCCATCAGGACGTTGACCACTCCGGAATGGATCGGGGCCATCCCTCGATAATCTTGACGAGTGTCGTGACGCCACGTCTTCAACCAACCGGTCGGACCGGATCGCTTCTTGCCCGATGCAAAGGACGGCACTTTCAGATAATTCGGGTTGTCTGCATCGACTTGACCGTCTCCGTTGGTATCGATCTGCTTACGGTTTCCAATCGGTCCACCCACGATGGATGTTCCGTAGAAGCTACCGGCAGCTAACCACTCACCCACTGGCGCTGACAAAGCACCGATAGCAGACGAGTCGCAGAGAAGGGGAACCGTGCTACTGGGAGCTTTTCCACTGTCGAGTTGTCGTGTAGTCAGAGGACCCGTGGTGACGTTTAGACTTTTGACGCTTTGATCGTTTAGATTCGACTTCAACTGTTTCAGATTACCGCTGGTATCCAAACGTGCTTCAGACCGTGTTAGAAACCAGGAAGCAGCATAGTTCGTGTTGTAGCCTTTTTCGATCATCTGAGAACTGATCAATTCCACTCGACCATCGCTGAGGGGAGAATGCCCATCATCGACTACGCTGCGGCACACGTTCTTGACAGTCCGTCCAGTTTCATCGACGTAGGGTTTGCTTCCTAATCGGTCGCCGATGGTAGCCTCCGTAAACGAGGCTACAGGACTCGTGAGCATCTGCTCGATGGCATTCGACGACAGAACGCTGTTACTGGGACATCTCATCTCACTCGGTAGCATGCCACGTCGAACTAGATCAGCGACCCAACCAATCTCTGTGGGTACTCCATCACGTTCGAGATCAAAAGCACCCGAAGTTAAGGCTCCACTTGGATTGTCGATGGAATGTTTCGTCAAGCCAACACCAAAGTTCTTGAGATTGCTTTGGCACTCTGCGCTTCGCGCCGCTTCTCTGGCCTTCGAGATAGCGGGTAAAAGCAAGCCGACCAGCACTCCGATAATGGTAATGACGACAAGCATTTCCACGAGAGTAAAGCCCGCAGTTACCCGGTGACAGGGGCGTTGCTTGTCAGAAGTCTGTGCTACAGCAACGACGCTCTCTCTTTGCTCTAACACCGAGTTGTCCCGACACTTTTCACGCTGTAATGGATATCCGCCGTGAATCATAGTGACCAAGTCGCTTGTCCGTTTTTGCAATTGGTGGATAGTACCGCTACGGCAACTTCGTTACCTAAGCCTGAAATTGAGCTTCAGGACATCGCGGTGAACTTGCCGATAACAGGAGTCATGAATCGCTTCGATTTAGCTCCTCATTTTCCGCAAGACGGCCGCATGATTTACCTTTTCCCTCGACAATGCAATCGCGGAATAGAGTACTCATTAAGTCTTCATCATTCCTACTTATTTGGCTTCTCGCCCTCGGTGCCGTTGCTGCACGATAGACGGGATTTTTACTGCCCTAGTTCTCGTTTTTCGGCAAGTTGCAACGCTTTTCCATTCCGTCTGGTAACATAGGCAAACAGTCGCCGTGTTCACGAATTCTTCATCATTTAATTTGGCAGGGAGGCATTGTTTTGCCCGCTAATCAAGGAAAGCTCGAGGCATTGACTCGTGATTCTCTCGAGGGGCTTCAGCTAAAACGTCTGAATACATTGTTAAAGCAGGTTCAGCAACGACCCTTTTATAAAAACTGGGTCAATGATGACGTGATGCAGTTGGGGCATCTTGAAGAACTTTTATCGCTACCGCTTTTAGAGAAGTCCGATCTTCTTTCGACGGAATCGTGTGCCCCGGGATTGCAGTTTGATTTGCCGAGGAAGGCTTACACTCGTCTGCATCAGACGAGTGGGACCAAGGGATTTCAGTTTGCTGGTCTTTATACCCCTGAGGACTGGGATTGGGTGTTGAAG
>JAAXIK010000544.1 GCA_012270385.1 Rubripirellula sp.
ATCTCAAGACGCTTGGAGGTCTTTCAAGAATTCACGCTCTTCAGCGGAATATCTCAGATCATCATTGTGATCCCATAGAGCTGGATCCGAATTCAACGGTGGGAACTGCCGGACTTCTTGGAGCGGTTCGAACGGGTGCGGTCAATCTCACTAATAGCTTGGGGAGCATCCTTTCGCAAATGCCAGCCTTGCTACCCTATCTGCCAGATGCATGCAGGTACTTTTTTACCGAAGAGTTGGCTTTGCCAACGTTGGACACGAATGGGCTTGGCGATGCCTCCCAACGCAATTATGTCCTCGCCAATCTGAACCAACTTCTCCTACGCAATGCTTTTTCGATATCAGGAACAGCGCCGATTGATCCATCTTTAATGAGCAAATCCGAAAAGGAGGGTTTGTCCAAAGAGATCCTCGCCGAGCCAGAACGTTTCGTCGCACAGGGGAGACAGGACCACAGCACGACCCCCGTGTGGTCCAATGGTGGGTTGAAACCTTGGAAGGTGGCCCTGCGAACGTTTCAATTGCAGAAAGACGGAGCAGTCTCAGCTCTTCCAGGGGGACTAGCGAGAGTTGCACCGGACGGTGAAACCTTGGGCTATAGTCCTCAATCGGGCAGATTGGGCCAAGATTGCTGGGTTTTGTCTTCGACAAAGGAATTGAATCCTGTCACCTTGCTGCCCTCTCCCAACGCCAAACTAAAAATTCGCCGCACGGGCTCAGAATTACCGAGCCGAGTTGCCGAGAACTTTTTCTGGCTTGGTCGGCATGTGGAGCGAACGGAAGCAATCGCACGATTGATGCGCACGCTGATTCAGCGTCTCACGTCTGAAACATTTCTTGACGGCCAGAGTGACATACCAAGACTGACCGCTTCACTCGCAGCCGTAGGGCAGATTGAAGCAGATGATGCAATTGAGGAATTCAAAGGGAAAAAGCACAGCCTGGAAACAGCACTGATTCAATCCATTTATCATCAACCGCAACCCTATGGCGTACATGCCAGTATTGAGCAAATGGTAGAGAAAGCCATTGCAACACGCGATCGACTTTCCCCAGATGCCTATCAGGCGATTACTCGTATCGGAGACCTTCTGGAGAGACAGGGGCCTGACGAGGTAGAGCTTTCGGTATTGCTTGACCAGATGAATGAACTTGTCTCATCACTACTCACTTTTGCCGGTCTCACCGCAGAGACGATGACGAGGACTTTGGGTTGGAGATTACTGCAACTGGGTAGGCGAATTGAAAGGGGTTTCCAGACCTGTGAGATCCTGGCAGCTACGCTAGCTTATCCAGTGGAGAACGAACCTCCCTTGTTGGAGTCTGTAATGCGTGCGTGTGATAGCATCATGACTTATCGATCTCGTTACATGCTCCAGTTCGAGGTAGCCCCAACCCTTGACCTGCTTGTATTCGATCGAACGAATCCTCGATCCTTGGCTTTTCAGTTCGATGATATTTTTGAATTGCTTGATCAACTGACCCATGCTGCTGATGAAGGCAGGCGGGGACTCGATCAGGAGATCGCAGGAAATTTGAAGGAAAGTATTGCGTGTTCTGTACCCAGTCAATTGACATTGGTGAATGATGCAGGGTGCAGGAGCAATCTATGGGAAATGCTTCAGTTTTCTTTAAGGAATCTACCAAAGCTATCGGATGCAATCTCCTCAAGGTATCTGCTTCACACTAACATCGAGAGAAGAATCACTGCGTGATATTCTTCGTTTCGGTTGTAAGACTTTGAATTGGGGGAGATCTTGAAAACCCCGCTTTTCATCCGCTAAGGATTTAGATGTCAGGCACTGCAAAGTACAAGATCAATCATCGAACCACCTATCGGTATTCCGAGCCCGTTGCTTTGTGTCAGAACCAGGTGCGTATGCTCCCTCGTGATGTTGATTGCCCGTGGGTAACTGTGCGAGCAAGCCATGCGGCAATCAGTATCCATCCCTCCCCGGATAGTGTTGTGAATTTCACGGACTATTTTGGAAATGAGGTATATGCTTTCTCGATCGAGTCATCGCATGAAACGCTCATTGTGGAGGCGGACAGCAAAGTGGAAGTATCGCAACCGCATAGAGATGCCGGACACGTCAGGGAACCTTGGTGTGAGGGCGTAAATCGCTTGAACCAAAGGACTTTTCCTGACTGGCTCGATATCGTCGAATTTTCCGGGGATTCGAATCGCGTCAAAGCGAGTCAGCAATTTGCAGAGTATGCACTCCACTCGTTTACTCCGCGGAGATCGATTTGGGATGCTGCTCTGGAGTTAACCCAGAGAATCACTGATGACTTTCGTTATGACTCGCAAGCGACCTCGGTGAACACTACCCCTGAACAAGCTTTTAAAATGGGTGCCGGAGTTTGTCAGGATTTCGCACATATTTTAATTGCGAGCCTCCGTTCCATAGGGGTTCCAGCTCGTTACGTGAGTGGGTATTTGAGGACGGAACCCCCGCCGGGCAAAGAAAAACTGATTGGCGCGGATCAGTCTCATGCGTGGGTAGGGATTTATTGTGGACCCGAGCTCGGGTGGGTCGATTTCGATCCTACGAATCGTTGTGCAACCGGTTTGGATCATATCCCTATCTGTTTCGGTCGGGATTACTCGGATGTTGTTCCCATGCAGGGAGTGGTGACCGGTGGGGGCAGACACAGTTTGTCCGTGAATGTGAATGTCGAAGAGTTGAACTGAAACCGCGAGAATTCCTTCCATCGGTTCTGGTTCTCTTGACTGCAGAGTCTGTTAAACCCGCTTGCCCTGCGGCTAGATTGTCGTAACAAGGTAAAACCAGGAGTCGGAGGATTAGGTCGTGGTTAACCCGATGTTTTCGGGGATTTTTCTGGTGTTGTCATGTGTGTTGCTCAACGCGCAAACGCAGGCTCAGGAGGGTGGAAAGAAGCGTTCACCCGAGCCATTGGAACGGACAGACCGCAGGCCTCAATATGGGAAGGGATTAAGGAATACGGATCGAGCTCTCCGCGGAGGCACAGCGATCAATGGACCGATTGACTTGATCTGGGTTGAGGCAGGCAGCTTCGTGATGAGCAGCCCCGAAAGTGAAGCCAAGAGAAGAAACAACGAAGTGCAGCACTCGGTTCAATTGACAAGAGGCTTTTACCTTGGGCGATTTGAAGTGACAAGAGGTCAGTGGGCCACCGTCATGGAGCGGCGTTCTATCAACCGAAAAGATGCTTCGCTTCCCGTTGGCGGTGTTTCTTGGAATGACGCAATCCAATTTTGTGAGCTGATCACCGAAATTGAAAAGAAAAAAGGAAGGCTACCATCCGGGATGTCCTATCAACTTCCAACTGAAGCTGAGTGGGAATACGCGTGTCGCGCCGGCACGACAACCACATACTTTTGGGGTGATGAGCCGAATGCCGTTCGGGCGAATTTCGGTAAAGAGTTTGGGAGCGAAGGAGTGGAACCGGTGGGACAGTATCCGCCGAACGCTTGGGGGTTTCATGATATGCATGGAAATGTGTACGAGTGGTGCAATGACACCTCAACCTGTGTGGACCATCCTGAGGAGGATCACCTGGAGAAGCCTTATCCGGCGAAGTCGGTCATCGATCCCCAAGGTCATCTTGGTGACTCGGTCTCCTACCAGCTGGATACCACAACAGGTCGCTATGTAAAACTTAAGCTCACCACACCATCAAAGATCATGCGAGGTGGTTGCTACTGGAGCCGGGCAGGCAATGTTCGATCGGCCTACCGCCATTCTCATCCCGCTACGGATAGGATTGATTTCAAAGGGTTTCGTGTGGCTCTCAAATACGACGATTGATCCAGATATCGTCTTCTGGTCCTTGAACCGTGGTAGGATGCCCGTCTCTTGGCCATCGGCTGTCGACCGAACGATGACTTAGTTTTTGGGAGGTCCACGCAGCTTCCCCTTCCAGTTCCTCATGTCATCAGTGGTTCCCACCATACCGTCTGAGTTTGTGATTCCGTGAAAAACCAAAGGCATCAAGGGTTCCGGTTTTTCACGCATCGTCCAAGCCATCGCACGAAATAAAATGATTCGTAGTTCAGGATCGTAATAACTAAAAGTGTTATGTCCCAAGGTGGTACCGAAGACACGACCTTGGCCAGATTCGTAGGTCCAGAACATAGGCGAGGCTGTAGCGGAGAGCATCGATTTGGGTACACGTTCCGTGCTATTCTTGTCCGGGCCTGTGCGAACGGACCCTAGAATTTCGACGCCATCGTTGCGGTTCAGATCCCAGTAGAATTCATCCGTGATTGAAATCTTTTCTGGGAACCCTTTGAAGATTGGATGTTCGTTCCTGATACTAATCTCTTCGAAGATGGCACCCCACTTTGAGTTTCCTTCATCCCATGACATACCCAGGCATTGTGCGAGCTTCTTTCCCTCGGCGGCGGGTCGAATAATCGCTGTTTCGTGAAGAGCGACTAAGCCACCTCCTTCTTCGAGGTACGATCGCAGCGAGATGTATTGACGATCCGAAAGATCAGGGAGATGAAGATACATCACCACGAGGTCGGCATTCTCCAGCTGTGTCTGGGTTGGGAATTGGTAGGCAGTTTCCACTGTGAGTTTTGGCACCTGGGCGAGGAGGCCCGTCATGAGATCCCTGATTCGGAGATAATCATGAGCACCGGGTTGATGGGGGCGATCGTATCCCCACACCCAAACAACGTGTCGATCTTGTGAAAGTTCGATGCCTCGATAGTCCCCTGTGACCTTCTCAATCTGTTCCCGTGCTACCAGTGGCTTGGGCTTTTGCCAGGTGTGTTGAGCGAAGGTGCGGGCTGGGTTGGATAAAAGGAACGGAACCCAAGCAAACACAAGGAGGGTAATATGGCGGTGATGCATGAGTTTTTTATTATCTGTGTTACGTTGAAAAAGGGCAGGTTCGAGAATTGGCGTAGTAGTGTTAAGGCAAGCTGCTTTTTCGGGTGAGCCACACGTGGTAGTGGATGGGCTGGAAAGAAAACTTCACTCTTAAAACCCGGCTTCACCAGTTATACTCTGGCATTAAAAGTCTTTTATACGTCACGAGTATATCAGTAAATCCGATTCATCATTTGATAGGTAAATCAGTTTGCGAGTCGTTCTATTTGCGTCGATGCTGTTTATGCTGCACTGCAGTACCTCAAGGGGTAGTGAAGTTCTCTCCGAGCCTATCCGGTCTATCCTGATGGAGCGTTGCATGGAGTGCCATGATTCGGGCGAAGCGAGCGGCGGTCTGGACCTTCAGAGTTTGGCTACGGATTATTCACCCCACATCGACATGAAGCTGTGGGAAAAGATTGAGTCTGAGGTCGTCTCTGCCCGGATGCCGCCAGAGTCTACGGAACCCTTGCCAGCCTCTGAACGAGAACAAATTGCCAGTTGGTTTAAAGATGAATTTGTCTTGCCAGGTGGAATTCAACATGCGGGATATGTTCTACCGCGAAGGTTAACACGGGAGGAGTTGCAGAATACTCTCGAAGACATTCTGTTCATACCCATTCGATCGGAAGTGCCCAATAGTCGACTGCACGTGATTCCAGATACGCTCGTTGAAAAATTCTTCACGACTGGCGTCATTGGGGCTTCTGGTTTTTCCAACGATGCGAGGACGCTTAGCGATGAATCGATGGATTTGCAGAAGTATGCGAGTTGTTATTCACTACTGCTGGCGCGACTGGATTCCGATGAGAAGGCGAGAGAGCATTTGTTTGGAGCGGCGGAACTACCGTTGAAACTAACCGATACCGAAGTGGGTGAGTTCATCCAGCGCTTTGGTAGATCGGCTTTTCGGCGTGATTTGACGGAAGCCGAAGGTAAAGCCTTTTATCAGCTTTACAATCAATCCGATGCCGATCAGTTCTCAGCACTGAAGTCCAGTATGCTTGGGGTTTTAATGGCTCCTTCTTTCCTTTTTCGTTTTGAGGATCCTTCCGAGGATCAGATACCGGTTACCAGTGAGGAACTTGCCGTACGTCTTTCCTATTTTCTTTGGTCGGCCCCACCGGATGCGGAGTTATGGGCTTTGGCCAAAGACGATAGCCTGTTGCGGGAAGACGTGTTGATTGCACAAGTGAATCGGATGTTACAGGATCCAAAACGGATTGCGCTCGCTGAGAACCTCGGTGGGGAGTGGTTCGATTTCAAGAAACTTCGACAGAAAAGCTCGGTGGATCGGCGTAGTGACAGGATGGCTGGATTTTATCGCACGCAATACGAAGAGTCGCTGCTGTTATTCGATAGCCTGCTTCGCTTTGATCAATCGGTGTTACGGCTGGTGGATGCGGATTGGTCATTCCTCAATCGGCATCAGGCGGGTATCTATGGACTGACGCACACTGCACATCGCTTAAGCTGTGACAGTGAGTTGCCTGAAATCAGTATTCATTATCGATCCACCGATCGCAGGGTGGCAGAAGGCACTTATGAGTATCGGCATGGTCCGTTAACCCTCGGCCGGACAGGGGATCCGGATCGTTACGGTTTTTTAACTTCGGGTTCCACCCTCTCGGCGACTTCCACTGAGAATCGGACCAGTCCGATAAGGCGTGGAGTCTGGGTTATGGAACGCATACTGGGGAGACATTTCGAGGTCCCCGAAGATGTCCCGGATTTGGAAGAAACCCAGAAAAGGTTTGAAAACGAGTCTGGAAAACTCGATTTTTCGGATCTTCTTAAACTGCATTCGTCTCAGACTGGCTGTTCGGCCTGCCATCAGTATATCGACCCTGTCGGTTTCGCGTTGGAACTCTTTGATCAGTATGGATTGCGACGAGCCGCCCAGATCTTGGTTCCCAACGTGGGTGAGAAGCTGAACTGGGAGCCTAGCTTGATTTCAGGGGCCTATGCGGATCGGACTTGGGATCTGAAAGATGCTGTTTCAAGCGGTGGGATCACGCGCGTCTACTTCAACTACTCAAAAGGACGCCACAGACTGGATATTCGTAACGTCCGACTGATCAACGGTGATTTGGAACTTTTAGATGAACACTTTGGATTCACAGGTGGTGCCCAACGCGACAACATTTGGGAGTTTGCAATCCCGGTAGAAGCACCGTCTATGGGGTGGAAGTTAATCGCCAATGTGAAGGGTGACGGTGGCAACGACTCGTACGGCACCATCACGGTTGCGGGCGCAGACGCGATCAAGATGCAGGAGCCTCCTCACCGACTTCCGGATGGAACGGGTTTCGGTACGCCGGCGGAGCTGAAGACCGTGTTGATGGAGCAATACTCCGAGCAAATCATTGATAATGCAATTCGACGGGTCTTGGCTTATGCTTTAGGGAGAGAGCTATTGCCAATTGACCGTATAGCGATCGATACGATGAAGAAGAAGCTACAACCCGAGGGTTATCGCTTACGTTCATTGATCACCGAAGTCGTTCTGAGCCATCCATTCAGACATAAGGAATTCCAATGAAAAATCGATACCGAATTCCCAGAAGGAGTTTTCTTCGAGGGTCCGGGGTTTGCATGGCGATCCCCGCGCTGGAAATCATGTCGACTCCGACCGCTGCAACGGAGACATCCAGTCAGAGGATTCCGTTGCGTCTAGGCGTATTCCACAAGGGCAATGGAATTGATCCAAGGGCGTGGCAGGTAGAAGGAACACAGGACGATTTTGCACTGAGTGAAAATCTTGAACCACTCACTGCTGTGAAAGACGACATCATTGTACTTTCTAACGTGAGTAATCAACCCAAGGGCGACCATTACGGCGCCATGCCGTTGTTCATGACGGGGATTCAAAACCGAAATCCAAAATACACCTTTGATCAGGTGATCGCGGATCAGATTGGAACAACCACCGCCTTCAAATCCTTCCAACTGTCCGCAGAGCCAGTGGATATCCGATCCACCACACTCAATAGTCTTTCTTATGATCAGCTCGGCAGAGCGAAGTTCGTCGAACGAAATGCCCAATTTGCGTTCGACCGATTGTTTCGGGGGATGAGTTCAACTGGCGTCCGAGAGGAGATGACCAGTGTTCTCGATGCTGTACGAGAACCGACTGCGGACTTAATGAAGCGGGCGAGTCGATTGGACAGGGTGGTGATCTCCAATTACCTCGATTCCGTGCGAGAAGTAGAGGTCGCCATCGAACGCCATGAGAGTCTTTCGCAGGCCCAGGGGAAATCCCGTGAAGTGAGTGACGAGGTGATTCAATTAGGTAGTTTCCCCGCAAAGATGAAAACCATGACTGATCTTGTCGCCCTCGCCTTTTGGACCGATGCCACACGGGTGGCATCCTGTATCATGGCGTTGGAGAGCAGTCGAAGGATTCATGACTTTTTGAATCTCAAAGCAGATTTTCACTGGTCATCTCATTTCGAACGCAATGAGGACTTAGCGGCACAGTTCAACACCGCCAACACATGGTATGTGGAGCAGTTTCGTCTCGCGATTGAAAAAATGAAATCGCTCAAGGAATACGACGGCAGTAGTGTCTTTGATCATTGTGTCTTGATGTTTGGGTCTGGGCTGAGTCACGGGGGTCAGCATGTCGGCTCGAATCTTCCTCTTGTTCTTGCCGGTGGATAGTCCCGTGGGTTGAAGAGCGGTTAATTGTTGGGTTTTGCGGACCCGCCTGCCCAGGGCAACTGGGTGGTAACGTTAAGTCGGCG
>JAAXIK010000252.1 GCA_012270385.1 Rubripirellula sp.
CCCGGCGTGTCACGGCGGGGGTAACCTTCCGAAGAGCTTATTCAGGCTATCCCATCTGTTACGCGAGCCGTGCTCAGATCCTAACGGGTTGCAATGTTTTTACTGCACTGGAAAACTACCCGCGAAGTCAGATTCGGGAGGGCCTAGATACTCTCGCAGAGACACTTTCAGGTGCCGGGTACAGCACGTTTTACTGTGGTAAATGGCACAACGACGGCAACCCCTTAGTTCGCGGCTATCAGCACACTGCCGCCCTCTACTCTGCTGGAGGCGCCAAGCATGTGAAGATGCCAAGCAAGGATCCGAGGGGGATGCCGCTGACAGGTTATCGAGGGTGGACATTCAAGAATCAACAAAACGAAGCGATGCTTGAGTATGGTGTTGGGCTACAACCTAACAATAGCCGTGTGATCGGGGACGCCGTGGTCGATGTGATCCGAAATTCCCCGGCTGATGAATCCTTGTTCCTACACGTCAATTTTGCGTTTCCACATGATCCAAGGATGTGGCCTGAGCATCGAGAGGGAATGTATCAGGCCGCCACAATTTCATTGCCACACAATTTTCGTACATCGCACGACTTTGATCACGGCAATCAGGGTGGGCGTGACGAAACCCTTTTACCAAAGCCATTGGATAAAAATCTGGTTCGCGAAGAATTAGCAATCTATTACGCGATGGTTTCTGATGTGGATCATCAGGTTGGGAGGATCCTGGAGAGCCTTGAGGAAACGAACCGACTTTCCAATACGCTTTTTGTCTTTACCAGTGATCAGGGTTTGGCACTGGGAAGTCATGGGTTGCTCGGAAAACAGAATCAGTATGAGCATAGTATTCGTAGTCCATTAGTGATTGCCGGTCCCGAAGGACTTTGTGCGAACTCACCTCGGGTCAAAACATCCGAATTAGATGAAAAGAGGCTTTTGATTAATCATCGAGTGGATGCGCTGGTGGAACTTTCGGATCTATTTCCAACCCTATGTGACTACGCGGGTATCCGCATCCCCGAGTCAGTCGAGGGAAAATCGCTTTTGCCAATCATGACAGGCAAAGAGGACGCTGTCAGAGATCTCGTTTTCGGTGTATTCACCGATTCGCAGCGAATGGTTTGCGGTCCACGATGGAAGTACATTGAGTATCCGCTCGCGGATCGGCAACAGCTTTTTGATGTCCAGAATGATCCGAGTGAACTGGAGAATCGGATCTCAGATGATTCGCTTCGTGATGTGGTCTCCGAGTTGAAAAATCAGCTCAATCTTTGGAGGAGAAAAAATCGAGACCCAATGCTGCGCGAAACCCACAACCGATAGTTTTCACAAGTTGATGATTTCTTCATGCTCTCAGGATGCTGAGAGCAGACCGGGTAGCATCTCGGTGCTATCCGCGAAGCGATCGATGCCGCAGCCGAATGCATGAAGAAGCCCCGCGTAAAGATTGGCAAGCGGTGTATCGGATTCGCTTCTAAGGTGCTGCCCAGAATGGATCCGCCCACCTCCTCCTCCGCCAAGCAGAATAGGTAAGTTTCTCGGATTATGACTATCACCGTCTCGCAATCCCGAACCATAAAGAATCATGCTGTTATCCAGCACACTCTGATCACCTTCCTTCATCGCACTTAATTTTTCGAGAAGGTAAGCATATTGGGAGACATGCCATAGATTGATCTTCTGGTAGGCAGCCAACTTGTTCTCATCATTCTGGTGATGAGACGTATCATGGTGTCCTCCAGATACTCCATCTAGGAAGGAAAAGTTCCGTCCACTCACCGCATTCCCGAACATGAACGTGCACACCCGAGTGGAATCGGTCTGAAATGCCAGAGCGATCATGTCAAGCATCAATTGCACATGTTGTGGGAAGTCGTCCGGTTGATCCATCGGAGGAGCTTGGTCCATCGTTAGCTTTTCACGCGGCTCCCAAGATCGGAGACCTGTTTTTTGACCTTGTAATCGCTGTTCAATGGATCGAACTGACTGCAGGTACTCATCAATTCTCTGTCGATCAGAGGTGCCAAGCTGTTGCTGCAGTTGTTTGGCATCTCCTAAAACCCGATCCAACAGCCATTTGTCGCGAGTGCTTGAGGCTTTACTGGGGTGAGTCGCTCGGAAAAGTCTTTCAAAAACAAGTCTGGGATTCAGTTCTCTAGCCAAAGGCCGAGTGGGTCCCGCCCATGCGATGTGTGATCCGTAGACTCTGGTATAGCCAACATTCGTGTCCACGCCGGTGGTCACCGGGTCGATACCCAGTTCCAGTGACGGGATCGGGGTCAGGTTCCGCGATTGATCCGCGGCAACCTGGTCCATGGATTTGCCGTTGCAGTTGAGGTCGATGCCTAGAGATTTATTGATCGTGGTGCAGGTCAGGAAACCGGATGTCTTCACATAGTGGCCATCACCTACGTTACTCGCTTGATTCCATAGATTGGTCAAGACAGTGAGTTTGTCTTTGACTTTTTGCAGGGGTTGTAGTGATGGGGTGAGTTCAAAATTCCGACCGACCTCAGCAGGAGTCCAGCAATCTTGTCGAACACCGTTGGGGACAAAAAGAGCCGCCATGCGAATAGGGTGTTTTGGACTGGCTTCAGTTAACTCTTCACCCGCCGCATGACTGAAAGGACGCATCGCTTCTAGCCAAGGTAATGCCAGAGCAGCTCCCGAGCCTCGCAGCACGGTCCTTCGGTCAATCGAAGTGCGTGTGTTGACATCGCTTCGAATCGAGTGGTTCTGCTTGGGTCGCATGCTACTTGTTTGGGTTGGTGCTGGAAGCGGATCGGTGAATCATAACTGGGTGGGTGATTACTGTGGGGCTGAATTTTCGGATCTACCCACTTTGTAGCGAAAGGGAACACTCTTTACGATCTCGATCACCATGGTTTGGATTCGATAGTCATCTTTGGCAACGGCAATCGCAATTTCATCCACCACGCATCGATCTTCTGGAGTCAGGCCTCGGCCAAGTGCAAATCCAAGCATCTTTGACGTCAAATGTCGCACAAACTGGTCTTTTCGAAGCATCAAGATTTCCTTTAGCCCTTCTGGCCCGCTGAAGAGTGTGCCATCTGGCAGGGATCCACGAGCATCAACGGCAACTCCGTTGTCAGTGTCTCGCCAACTACCCAATACATCATAGTTTTCGAGGCTAAACCCTAGGGGATCGAGTGCGTCATGACACGATGAGCAATTGGGATCGTCCCGATGCTCTTCGAGTCGCTTGCGTAGATTTTCTGCGTAGATCGGACCCCGGGTTTTCTCCTGCTCTGGGTTGTTTTGCGGTGGGGGCGGGGGAGGTGTGCCAAGTAGTGTTTCTAAAATCCATTTTCCACGTAAGACAGGACTCGTTCGATGTGGAAGTGATGAGACCGCTAACACAGCACTCATGCCAAGTAGTCCCCCACGATGAATACCTTCAGCGAGTGCCGTGTGTTTCGGCTGCTCCCTAAAAACGCCTCGGACTCCGTAGTGTCTTGCTAAACGGTTGTTGAGATAGGTAAAGTCAGAATCGATAAGTTCGAGTACCGATTCGTTCTCGGATAATAAATGCTCAAAGAAAAAGATTGGCTCATACTTCATTCCGCCTTCAAGCTCAGAATCATAGAGGGCTGAGAATGGATCAGCAGGCTGGAATTCTCGGCCCAAAGCACGCGTGCCGAGCCACTGCTCGATAAAGTTCGTCGCGAATTCCCGAACCTTTGCTCCTCGTCGCAATCCACCCTTGTCGATCGGGCTGTGAAGCATCCGTCTGACCTGTTCAACAAGCTTCTCGTCCTCCTGTAACTGGTCTTCTTTTGCAAGTTGAAATAATTCTGTGTCCGGCATGGAGTTCCAGAGGAAATAGGACAGCCGGTTCGCTAATTCGTAGGAGCTGATTCGAATGGGTTCTTCCGAAGTCGTCGGCTCTTCCAAGTGAAACAAGAATTTCGGTGACGTCATAGCCGCTTCAAGTGTCATGCGGATAGCGGGTTCAAATCGCTGCTCTTCGCGTGAAGCTTGTTCGAATAACGTAAGGTAGTCTGAGATTTCGTTCTCGCTCACCGGTCTTCGAAAAGCTTTCGGTAGAAAACCTACGAGAATCTTTTCTGCGGCTTGGGTCGCGGTGTGATTGTTATCTGGAACATTGATCAGTAATCTTTGGCGTCCATCCGGATCAAGTAACGCGTGGGACAACGCCTCTCGGGCAGCGTCAAGGTATTTTTCTGCGTGTATAGGTGAGATGAAGAGCGTTTCGGCGGCATTGTCAAAGCCTTCGCCACCGGCACCGTCATGAGGTAGTGCGTGAGCCGCGTTGACATGAATCCCTAGGAGGTCGCGAACGGTGTTAGCGTACTCCGATCGATTAAGCCTTCGCAGGGTGGGGCGGCTCGGTGAAATTCCATCTTCACAGATGACATCGTGGATCGTTCCCTTTACCCACTGGACAAGTTGTTTCCTGTCATCGGAAGAAAGGGGGTCACTCTCTGCCGGTGGCATGGTCTGGTCGTAGAGCCTCTGTTCAATTTTAGTCCAGTGATTGAGATCTTCTCTCACGTCCATTGAGGTAAGAAGTGACTCAATGTCTACAGCGGAATCGCTGCCACGGTGATGGCAGTCCACGCAAAAGGTTTCGAAGAGTCTACTCGCCTCTTTTTGATCGATCGCACGCGGTGATTCCGCTAACGAGACAAGCGGAAATACCGTTACGGTGAAGAGAATGAAGGGAAAAGTATGACGAGCCAGCATATTGAGGGTCGCGTGGTTAGGAAATGCTGTATTGAGTGCTTTGGGGGTGACGGATGCGTGACACGCTTTATCGGAAGCGGAAGTCTTGGGAGGTCTGACTCACATCAGGTTTGGATGGAGTGTTCCGTTCATGACTCGCTTGGAAAAGTTGGATTTAACTCGTTTTGATAATAGCTTTCAGCATCTGTGGATGGGAAACTGTCAATCCATCATAGCGTAACGCAGAGGCGATTTTGTATGACAATTCGGGCCAAAAGGATACCGATCCCGCTCTCCAGGCGAAGAAAGTTCGTCTATTCATGCGGTACTCTCACCATCTTCGTCTTCAGCGCGGAACTCGTCTTGATGCTGATGGGATTTGAGAATCCACTTCATACCCGCGACCCATATCTTGGGTTTTCTCAAACCTCCAAGCTATTTTCCTTGGATCAAGAGCAAGGCGTACCCGTCTTCCGAACGGTATCTACGAAGCATCGCTACTTTAATCCACAAGCTTTCGTGGCGAAGAAGCCAACAGGGACAAAGCGAGTTTTCTGTCTCGGGGGTTCTACTACCTTTGGTCGTCCGTTTGACGATCGCACTTCTTATGTCAACTGGCTCCGTAAGGCACTCCCCAGTTTGGATGCATCGTTTGATTGGGAAGTGATCAATGTCGGCGGGATTAGTTATGCCAGTTATCGATTGCTCAATCTGGTTGAGGAATTGAGTCAATACGAACCTGATCTGTTGATCGTTTATACCGGTCACAATGAATTCCTCGAGAGACGAACCTATGGGAGAGCGTTCCATCAACCTTCTTGGGCTACGAGTTTGTTCGCTCCTTTGCATCGGACTCGTCTCGTGGGTGCTGTCGATCAATTTTTGCTCTCACGTAACAGGAAGAACGCATCCATCGAGGATGGGGTGTCGGCAGGCAAATTGAAATCCGGCCTTCAGCGAGAAGTGGATGCGATCCTAGACCACTCGGTCGGTCCTGATGCTTACAACCTTGAGACTCTGCAGAGTGATCAAATCCATCAGCACTTCGAATACAACCTCCGACGAATCATAGAATTGGCACGAGCTGCAGATACACCATTGATTCTGGTGACACCCGCGTCCAATCAAAAAGATTTTTCACCTTTCAAAAGTCAGCATTCGCGATCCCTTACAGCAACTGCCAGTGAGCAGTGGAATCGTCATTTTTCGGCAGCGAAATCAAGCTACCGCGGTGGTGATCTTGTAAAGGCCTCACTGGCTATCTCGGAAGCGGAGTCGATTGATCCGAATCGGGCCGATCTGCAATTTATCAAAGGAAACGTCCTGTTCGATCAAATGCAATATTCTGAAGCGGACGCCTGTTTCAAGAGGGCCGTTGAACTCGACGTTTGCCCGCTGCGAGCCAAAAGAGAGATCGAAAAGATTGTGCTGGAATTGGCAATCGAGTACCAGACGCCACTCGTTGATTTCCCCACCGTGCTTCGTTCGCATTCGCTTGAAGTTTTGGGATATGCTTCCTTGGGTGAGGATTACTTCCTGGATCATGTTCATCCGACTGTGGCATCGCACGGTATGCTTGCAGGTTCGATATTGGATGCGATGAGAGCGAGTGGCTGGTTGAATTTCTCCGATGGTGCGAAAGAAGCTGCACTCCGAGCGGTCGCGAAAGCCATCGACGCCGGAGTTGACGCACCCCTACAAGCGAAGGCCTTGACCAATTTGGCTCAGGTTCTCAGCTGGGCAGGCAAACAGACCGAAGCTGCACCGCTAGCAGCTAAAGCTGTCGAGATTCAACAGGGTTTAGGGATCGTTGACCCTGAATCGCTTTTCTATGCTGCAACACAATATGCTGTTGATGGTCAGGACGAGGTTGCGATTGAAATGTTGCGAAAGTTGGTGCAACACGAACCAGAACACCAGCAGGCGCGGTGGAGGTTGGCATCATTGCTCTACGATAGTGAAGCGTTCGCTGAATCGATTGACCATCTGCGGATGCTTCATGAATTCGATTCATCGGATCTCTTTGCTGAACGGTTACTTGGGTTTGCTCTTTTGAGGAACGACCAAGGGCGGGAAGCGGCGGAGATATTCCGATCCTACTTGCTGGCGGTTCCGCAGGATGCATCAGTGCTCAAGGAACTTAGGCGAATCGAGTTAGCGAACCAGTCCGTTGACTGAGAACTCATTTGCGGATGACAGGGTCAGCATATCGCTGGGTTGACGCGTGTGATGTAACTTATGTTTCGCAGTTGACGCAAACTATTCGCATGAAAATCGTGAGAATGATTTAGGAAATGCAGTCAGGGGAGAATCTGTTTTGAAAATTGAAGAAATTCGCCTGTTGCCTCTGCGTGGTGCAACTCCTGATGGGGGTTGGGATGAAAAGCTTCTGCAGGACGATACGAATCTTCACACCTTAGTGGAGGTGATCACGGATGAAGGAGTTACCGGAGTCGGGAGTGTTTTTACCTCTGAAACGTTGGTCAGGGGAGCTGTGGATGTGTTGCGACCTTTTCTGTACGGTGCGTCGGCCATCGATCCCACTGCTACGACCGAACGTTTGCATCAGCAATCTTTTTGGCAGGGTCGAGGTGGGGCCATCACGCATGCGATCTCGGGGATTGATATTGCACTGTGGGATCTCTTCGGGAAGGTGACGGGTCAGCCGATTAGTCGGTTGCTCGGTGGCAGGTACCGCGAAACGATTAAGCCCTATGCCTCATTGTTGATGGATCAAGAGGGATCCATGGAAAAGGCCGTAACGAACGGGGTCGCGAGGGGCTTTCGAGCTTTCAAAATCGGTTGGGGGCCTTTTTGACGGGTGAACGCTGAGACCGATCGTAAGATGATTAAGTCAGCACGCGAGGTAGTGGGAGATGAAGTCGAACTGATGGTGGATGCGGGAGGTTCAGATGCTTTTTGGCAGCATGGTTATAAGTGGGCGATCAATACTGCCAAAATGCTTGCCGAGTACGACGTCACTTGGTTTGAGGAGCCTCTGAGACCAGACGACATTGAGGGTTACAAGAGGTTAACCGAGCACGCTCCGCTACCCATTGCGGGTTGCGAGGTTTTAACGAGGCGGCAGGCCTTTGTTCCTTGGATCGAGCAACATGCTGTCGATTACATTCAGCCCGATGTGACCAAAGTTGGCGGGATAAGCGAAGAACATCGCATTGCGGATTGGGCGGACGACCACTCGATTCTCTTTGTCCCGCATGGATGGAATACGGCTGAGGGGCTTGCGGCAGATCTGCAGTTGGTGGCTGCTGCGAGAAACGCGAGATGGGTCGAGTATCTCGCACCTTCATGCTACATCGATGATTTGCTCTTAAATCCGATTCGCTTATCCGGCGATGGAGAGTTACAGATTCCGGATGGGCCCGGTTTAGGCATGCGTTGGAATCCCGATGGCATTGCAAGGTACACGGGAGGCATGCGTCTGACTACATGCACCACAGGGATGTAGGTACCACGGGGATGTAGGTACCACGGGGATGTAGTCAGGATGGAGCTGTACGCACCATGGTGCGAATCCTTTCGCATGTTCTGAGTTCATCATGACCCGCTCAGATTTGAATCCCTCGGATCTCTGTTGTTTCGGGTTAGCCGAGTGAATGCTTGAACTTGTTCTCGAATTGCAATTTCGGTTGGCAGTCGTTCCATCGAGCTTGCTCCGTAGAAGCCATCCACTTCAGGGAGCCGATCGAGTATGAACGCAGCATCTGAAGGCATCGCGATCGGACCCCCATGGCAAAGAACCAAGGTCTCAGGGCGCACGGATTTTGCCGCCTCGGCAATCCCACGTATGACTGGAATGCAATCGTCCAGGGTCAACGCGGTTTTTGCACCGATGCTGCCGCTGGTGGTCAGTCCCATGTGCGCGACGATGATGTCAGCGCCGGCTTC
>JAAXIK010000180.1 GCA_012270385.1 Rubripirellula sp.
ACCCCAGTCATGGTGGAAACACCGTAATCAAACGGACCATCGTCGCCACGTCGGGAAATCGATTAAAACTGAACGATGGCCTCAGAGACAATCTCTGGTTGTCGGGTAACCCAACCTGCACCTCATTGTTCCCTCTGCTGACCAGTGAAAGAACACAAGACGTGGTGATTGAAAACCTAACTCTTGATGGCAATAAAGAGAACAATCTCAATTTTAATGGTAACTACGGAGGCTGCATCTTTTTACAAGATTGCAATCGCTACCATATTCGCAACGTGACCACTCGAAATTACAACGGTGACGGAATTAGTTTTCAGATTAGCCATGATGTGAGAGTCGAGAATTGCCACAGCCATGACAACACCGACCTCGGCGTGCACCCGGGTTCGGGTTCCCAGCGCCCGCTCATTCGCGGTAACTTGCTCGAGCGCAACAACCAAGGAATTTTCTGGTGCTGGGGTGTGAAATACGGGCTAGCAGAGAATAATAGGATTCGATCGAATCGCTCCTATGGTATCTCGATCGGCCACTGTGACACCGACAATGTGATGCGGAAAAATGAAATCACAGATAGCGGCAAAATTGGCATCTTATTCCGTGATGATGTGCGAGGAATGGACTTCTGGGCCAATCGGAATCTGGTTGAAAACAATCGGATCGTGAACAGCGGTTCTAAAAATGGGGTTGCTATTGATATCACGGGTAAGACCAAAGATATCCAACTTCTGAACAATGAAATCGTGGAAGAAAGAGCTCCGCTGAACCGGATTGGAATCCGAATCGGAGAAGCAGCGGGAAAAGTGACCCTTGCTCGCAATCAGATCTCTGGTTTCGCACATCAAATTGAAGATCAACGAATAAGCTAACCGTAACCCACTACATCTTATACTTCAATTCAATACACACATCGAAAACATCATGCACATTCGGCGATTGATCCCCTCCGTTTTAGTCTCTCTTTTTTTAATTAACACTGGAACACCTTCGAGGGCTGATCAGACACAGCCAAATATTGTGATCTTCATGGTCGATGACTTGGGTTGGAATCACATTGGTGTCGAGCAGGTGACGATGGGAACTCATGAGAATCGATACGTGACTCCTCACCTTGCGCAACTGGCAAATGAAGGGCTGAGCTTCACACATGCCTATGCACAGCCGAATTGCGCTCCAACACGAGCAGCCATGCTGTCGGGCCAATACCCCGCCCGCGTTCACAATGATGTTTATGTCGTTGGCAATTTAAACCGAAATGGCCGCGGCGGAATCAGCAAGCAAGACGCAAAGTTCATAGGTCCGCCTCAAAGTGAAGACGTGGCATCCGAAGCCATTACCATTGCTGAAGCATTGAAGAAAAATGGCTACTCGACTGCTCACATCGGCAAGTATCACGTGGGTGGACATTCCGGTGATGCGACCATGCCAGAAAATGTTGGCTTTGACATTAATATCGGTGGCTTTTCCCAGGGACACCAACCGAGCTGCTTTGCCACAAAGAAAAATGGAGAGTGGCAATTCAAAGGTGTTGGAATGGGTCACTTCGATCGGTTTGGCAGCCCCTATTCCGAACAATATGTCGCTCAGCATCATCTGCCCTCGGAACTCATTGGCACACCCAAGCATATCAGTGATGCATTCGGTGATGCGATGCAAGAAACCGTCAGCAAATTAAGCTCCACCCAGAAACCTTTTTATCTGCAACTACACACTTACGCTGTTCATGGACCGGTCAAAGCAAGACCTGACTTGAAGCAAAGGTTCACCGCAAAAGGTTCACCTCAAGCGGAGTACCTAGGCTTCATTGCGGGTGTCGACCAGAATATTAAGAGGATGCTGGATCTACTCGATGACCCCAACGGGGATGGAAATCATGAGGACAGTATCTCCCAAAACACCATCGTATTTTTCACCTCCGACAACGGTGGGACACACTCGCATAATCGACCACTCAAAGGTAATAAGGGAATGCTGACCGAGGGTGGCATTCGCGTTCCATTGATCGCATTCTGGCCTGGTAAAATTGCACCAGGAACCATCAGCCATCGAAAAATACATTGCCTTGATTTCTATCCGACCTGCCTTCATCTAGCAGGGAACCATTGGCGACCAGATCCTGATCAACACCCGCTCGATGGCGAATCCTTCGCACACGTTCTTAAGAATCCAGAAACTCAGGAAAAACGCGACCCTATTTTTTACCTATTCCCGGGATACATGGATTCGCGTGCCCAACCAACCGTAGCCATCATCGATGAAGCTGAGGGGAAAAGGTACAAAGCTTTGTATTACTATGAAGCGGATCAATGGGAACTCTACTGCCTCACCGATGATCAGGGTGAAACCAAGAATCTGATTCAGTCAAAGCCCGAAATCCTCGCGACCTTTTCTCAAAAAACACAAAGTTGGCTTACTCAGGACCACTCCACTTGGAAGCCTAAATTTCCCATTAGAAAGTCGAATGGAAAATCCGCCGGCCCACCACCAATTTTTCTGAAATAACCGCTGTTCCAAGGTTCAAGTTCTCCATATTTACCGTACGAACAATCTCCGACTCCAGCGGAATGCAACATCATGAATTGGTCTTCGGTACTTCAGTTGATATTTGCAATGAGCTGCAGTTTCAGCCTCATCGCAAATGCACAAGATTCCTTACCGTCACTCAATTCCACGCCCAAGACAGTTGAAGAACTGTGGGCCAACTATGACCCTCGAAGTGAACCACTCGATGTCAAAGTGGTTCGACAATGGGAAGATCAGGGACTCACCCTCAGCTACGTCACGTTCTCCATCGGTTCATTCCGAGGAGAAGAAGCGACCATGGCAGCATTTTTTGGTTATCCGAAGGGTGGCGCAAATCTACCCGCGGTGATGCACATGCATGGCGGAGGGCAGAGAGCTTTCCTTCAGGTTGTCAAACGCTATGCAGAGCGAGGCTATGCCACGCTGTCTATCAATTGGGGTGGTAGAGAAATGGAAAATGCCGCAACCGGTGACCCTAACACAAACTGGGGCGCTGTGGATCCAACACAGAATAATGTTGGCGGTTATTCCAACCTTCTACCGGGTCCCAAGACCATCGACACGTTTCCCTCGGCACGAAACAACAATTGGTTCCTCCTGACTGTGGCTGCTCGGAGAGGGATCACTTTTCTTGAACGGCAAGCCATGGTGGATCCAAATCGCATCGGAATCTTTGGGCATTCAATGGGCGGACGTTTAACCGGACTGGTCGCGGGAACGGACCATCGTGTCAGAGCCGCCTCACCATCAGTGGGCGGAAGTGGTTATTTACAAACCGACCTGTGGGGGCTTCCCGGATCAGCTCGTCGAGTGAACGGTGACCTGACTTTGTTTGCAAACACCATCGCGGGTCAGGCGTATCTTCAGCGAATCACTTGTCCAATTCTCTACCTCAGTGCAACCAATGATTTCAATGCACCGATGGATTTTGTTGAAAAAGGCATGGATCTCATCCCGCACGAAAATAAACGTACCACCTATGCGCAACATTTGAACCATCGTTTCACTCCGAACACAGAAGTTTCGCGACCGCTGTGGTTCGACTCTCAACTCCAACAACGCTTCCAATTCCCGCGATCACCGAACGGTGTTCTTAGTCTTGATGAAGAAACAGGCATTCCGGTCTACCGTGTCTTCCCGGATGCTGCACTTCCCGTGAAACGAGTTGAAATCTACTACGGCTATGACCGAGATCCAAGGAATCGCTTTTGGGCCGATGCGGAGGCGAGAGAAATTCAGAATTTCTGGGAGGGCCAATGCCCAATCTTCGATCTGGATGAACCCCTGTTTGTCTTCTCCAATGTCTACTACGAGCTTGCCGAGAATCAGCGTAGAGCGGGAGACCCAGAAGAATTCGTTTTAAGCGTCGCAACTGCAGCCTACCCGGACCAACTCAGGAAATCGAAGGTTAAAGCTACAGAACGCACTCGCCTCGTCATTGATGATTTCTCGAGAGGCTTTCACGACTGGTACACCCTCAACATTTCCAATCGCCACCATTGGCTCATGGCAACTCGAAAACTAGCGGATCCGCGATGGGACGCACCAAGAGATGCTCTTCTTGAGTTTGAGGTGTACACCACCGAGAAAGACGACACACTGACCGTCGAGCTGAAAACGGATACCTGGAGAAACTACACGGGGCGGAAAGCAGAGACTTGGACAGCTCTCATCCCATTAGAGAATCAAGGAAGAAATCTGATCGCACTTTCGCACGACGATTTCCAAAATCTCAGCGGTCAAGTCTTGGATGATTTGTTTGGAATCACCTAATTAATTATGCAGCACTGCTCTAAATCACAGCTACCGATCACCAAAGGAATGCCTCCATGGTCAGGTGAGGTTCCCGTGTTCTCTAACCTGCGATGGACAGGTGGTAAAGTTACACAGAGACCTAAGCCGTATCTTCGGATCAAAGCCGATTAGCTCGACCGATTCAAGATTCTCCTGCATGATTGCCTTTAAGAAATTGCCTGTACGAGAATCATCAACTCGGTTCATTCTCAAGACGGAGCAAAAGAGAGACTTCGCTATCGTCTTACCGAATTAATTTCGCAATCCAATGAGCACGGGATCATGGTCTGAACTCCGGTAAGGGTCAGCGACGTAAATCCCATCGGGATTATATTCCTCGTTGTAATCAAGGAATCTTGGTTCATCCGCATTGATATGCCATACCGATACACCCGTAACATCTCTCGCGATGGATGGTGTTGCGAATGCATGATCAAGACTGCCGCTTTGACCGAAATACACGTAGGAATAATCAACAGATCGAGATGTGATACTCGCATCCACTTTTGCCGTCCGGTTCGGAAACGGTTCGGTGAGATCAAAGAGTCCTTTTGCGCGAAGAAGATCGATCGGATCTTCCTGTTGATAAGCGTTAAGATCACCGATGACCAAAACACGATCCTGCCCCATACGCGATGGCAAACCTTCGATAAAATTTGTAACAGCCAATGCTTGGGAACGCCGTGCGCCATTGTACGCAGCTTGGCCATCACCGTTATTCTTGTTGGCTTGATCATCACCCCCTGATCCACCTTTGGACTTCCAGTGATTAACAATCACGGTGAATGGTTGACGCCCTTTATGCGATTTAAATTTCTGAACGAGAGGAGTTCTGGCAATCATGAATGAATCATCTGAAATCATCGACACTGGATCGATGGCAGAAACACGATCCGTTCTATAGATGATTCCCACACGAATCGCGTCACTGCCTCCTGGCGATTGATCAAAGTTCGCCGGGACACCACAGCCTTTGTAAATTTCTTTACCCACTTTTGCATTAAGTGCTGAAACCAGACGAGCTTCTGCTTCCATGCTATTTTCTATTTCCATCAATCCGATCACATCTGCATCAAGCTGGGTAATCGCAGCGACGATCTTGGCCTCTTGTCGAGAGAACTCTGAAGCGGTGTCCGCACCACGTGCGTTGTTTCGTCCGTTATCGATAGTGGTAAAAAAATTCAATACGTTGAAACTGGAAACGGTGACAGCCGCATCACCCAGATCTGGCCGGGCTGGACGGGAAGCAGGTATCCATTGAAGTGGTTTTTCAGAGCGGAGAACGATGCGGTTCCTATACTCTTCCAATCTACCCGTTACCCCGTTCACAATGGAACCGAGCCGAATGGTCGGGTACTTCTTACCTAAGTCAGGGAATAGCGGGGGTGGAAAAACGTTCTGTTGCGTTGTCTGATCATCGATGATGAGTGTCGATTGATCATTCAATTTCTGAAAGCGAGTAACTTCGTCAACGTTATTACGGCCGTCAAAGGATTGTCCAGCAGCATTCGGGTCGTTCGGGTCCACTTGGCTTGTGGGTATGAACAAACGACTACGGGCGACAGTGATTTGCCCGCGCCTTGCAAGGTCATACGTATCGTTGATCACGAGATCACCTTCGATGGTGATATTCCTGCCTAAATAATCTCGCCAATTCACCGAGCTCAAATCACCATGAATCACGACAGCTGGTTCGTTTCCAACGGAATTCACTGCCAACGCATCCACCTGTAGCGGGCTAGCGGCACCTAAGTTGGAAATCAACTGAGGCGTGGGTAAGTCCTTGGATTGGCTCAGCATCACACCCACAACCACTAGAGATCCTAGAATGGGCAATGACACCAAAGATGTAATCCTGCGGGTGGTGCAGTTGTCAAACAATCGGATCATAAATATCACTTCGCGAACAACGGGGCTAGAAACGCAGCGGTGTGAGGGACGGCGGGGAGACTCCTCATCGCAGACTCACACATTGTATCAGCAACGTCTACTTCAATTCACCGGCCGACAGACTTGACATGAACCTTCCTTTTCGCAGTGCTGAGAATTCTTACCCCGTTAAGGGTTCGTGGCTACGGATTTTCACCCAATCCTAGGAATGGGTGCATCAATCCAGCACTCTAGATCAGCGATTTTTGCATTAAGATCTGATAAAACCTAAAACGCATGACACCTATCGAACCCATGGATCCATAAGATCTGCCACATGAAGATCAAGATGATTGCTGAGAAAATAGTGAAGTACATTACCCTATGCTTCCTGATGAGTGCTTTGCCTACCCGTGGCGAAGAAATGGAGGTGCAGGTTGAGCGTAATGTTGAATACGCGAACGTTGACGGTAAGATTCTGCACATGGATCTCTATCAACCCAGAGACTCCGTTGAGCAGCCTCCCTTAGTCGTGTGGATCCACGGTGGCGCGTGGCGATCAGGTTCCAAAGAGAGTGTTCCTGTAAAGCACTGGTTATCTCATGGTGTGATGATTGCCAGCGTTAACTATCGGCTCAGCGGGGAAGCCAAATTCCCCGCACAAATTCACGACATCAAAGCAGCCATTCGTTACCTGCGTGCTCGCGCAACGAGATTTGGATTTAACACAGGAAAGATCATCGCGGCGGGTTCTTCCGCCGGTGGTCACCTTGCGGCTCTGGTGGGCGTGAGTAATGGAGTCTCTGCGCTCGAAGGCGAAATCGGGAATGATCTACAAGCGAGTTCTGACGTAAACGCTGCAATCTCATTTTATGGAGCATCCAATCTGAACTCGATTCTATCTCAGTCGACTCAGCATGGATTGAGCGTTCGAGTTCCAGCACTGCAGTTGTTACTTGGCGGTCAACCCAATCAGGTGAAAGAGCTTGCAACGCTGGCGAGCCCAATCTCTCATGTGGATCTTTCTGATCCGCCCCTGTGGCTGATCCACGGGAATGCGGATCCACAAATGCCAATGGAGCAATCCCTTGAGCTCAACGCTGCCTATCAGAAAAAAGGGCTTCAAGTGCACCTGGATACCATTAAGGGTGGCCAACATGGAGGACCCGAATTCTATTCAAACAAGCGTTTGTCGAGACTTGCTGATGCAATCAAGCAATTAAATTCGCAAAGCCGATGAGCCTCTTTTGAAACGAGCAAAGGTTTCAAAAGTTAAAGGAAGCCGAAGATCGCGGTGATGTATCCCAACCACGTGTTTCTCACCTTCACTAAAATATCTCCAACGCCATCGCAGCCCTATTTCGGTCCAAGGACTGGATCCGGTCCCACATGACCCTCCCGCATCGCCATCAGCAAGGCATCGATCTGCTGATGAATTTCGCAGATTGCCGAAACCAGAATCGCAGGTCGATTTCGGACTCCGTGCGTAAGCGGCTGAATGACCCCGGGACCACCTAAATGCTCCCAAAAGTCAGGTTCTATCGAGCCCTGAATCACTTCAATCAGGTTATCGAATTCCCCGACAGGTAATCCCGTACCCTCCAACCAGTAAATTCTGGTCATGAGTTCCTGCTCGGCTTGCTCTCGGGTCGTGAACAGAAATAGCCCGTTGTCCATGGTATAGGTCATATCAAGCTGTTCGAGCATCAGCTTCATTGCAGACCCAAAAGTGACATCCTGAAGATTGATCGTAACCTCTGCGCTGGGAGACAGTCCGATATCCTCCATCGCGCGAGTGTCAATCATCACCGGTAATTCCCATTGCTCACTCCAAAGCTGAGCCACCTCAGAAAGAGGCATATCCTGATAATCAAACGATGCTTTCTTTTTCATCGCGGATTGCACCTTACTGGCGAACTGCTCATCTAACCCAACCCAACGATGAATCGCCTGACCTCGCCGAGTCAATTCCGTGAAGTCAGCTGTAATCAGTAATCCTTCATTTTGAATAATCGCATGTAAGCCGTGGGGGTGGAGCAATTGAAAAAGAAAAGAGCGAAGTGGCTGTGGTTTAAAATCTCCTTCAACCAGTAGCTCGCTTTCTACGCCAGCCAACTTAAGCCCTCGATCATCCAGGAAAAGTGGGATCTGCATTGATTCGTTTGACAGCGATTCGGAGAGTGATGAAAGTTCACAACGAACCTCACCAAGCGTCACAAGGGTATCCAGCTGCTCACGAAGAAATCTTGCCACTTCACTGTCTGGCAAGATGACTTTCTGATCTTGTATG
>JAAXIK010000376.1 GCA_012270385.1 Rubripirellula sp.
TTTTTGCGACTTCTAAGCGTTTCGGCGGAAGAGGTAAATAAATGGTTAGCTAGCTTTTGGTTAGTTGTGTCCAAGTGTCGGTGCGTGCCTTTAAGTATCTTGGTCCGATACTGGTTTTTGGTGATCAGGGGCTACCAAGGTGGTAAGATACAAGACGTAGTCCCCAGGATTTTTCATCGTCCTTTTACGAGTAAATCAATTGATCATGATGTTAGACGCTTGTGTTGCGAACTTGCGAGTAGAAATGGATCCTAACCCACTTCGAAGAGAGTATCGGGGATTGCTGGTCGCTTTCCTCATTGGTCTCGCGACCTGTTTCAGTTCGGGCCGAACGATTGCTCAGGATTTATCACCCGAGCAGATGGAGGAATCCGAGAAGCAGTTGCTCTCAGGTACGCGTCAAATCACCTTCGAGGGGCGTAGTGCGGGTGAGGGTTACTTTAGCTCAAGTGGAACTCGAATGGTTTTCCAGAGTGAAAGAGATCGAGCAAATCCTTTCTACCAAATTTATCTGACCGATTTCGAAACTGGTGATTTGATGCGGGTTTCCCCAGGCTTTGGGAAAACCACTTGCGCATGGGTCCATCCCAATGGTGACAAAGTTCTCTACGCGAGTACACAGAATGACCCCGCCGCCAAAACGAAGCAGGAGGAAGAACTGGCGCTTCGAGAGAGTGGCAAGGAGAGAAGATACGCTTGGGATTACGATCCTTCCTTCGATTTATTTGAGGTGGTACCAGGAACTGAGGATTACCGTCAGCTCACCGACGCAGTTGGCTATGACGCAGAAGCGAGTTACAGCCCCGATGGCTCCCAGATTGTGTTCGCGTCCAATCGCGCAGCCTACTCGCAACCCCTAATTGGGCGAGCTAAAGAAATGTTTGAAGTGGATCCAGCCTACATGATCGACATCTACATTATGAATGCGGATGGAACCAATGTAAGGCAACTGACAGATGTCCGTGGTTATGACGGGGGACCCTTTTTCTCGTCGGACGGAACACGGATTTGCTGGAGAAGATTTTCAGAGGACGGAGCTTCCGCCGAAATCTATACGATGAAGACCGATGGATCCGATGTCAGACGTCTGACCAATATCGGAGCGATGAGCTGGGCACCCTTCTTTCATCCAAGTGGTGATTATCTGATCTTCACCACCAATCGTCACGGTTTTGCAAATTTTGAACTTTATCTCGTGCGAGCGGATGGGGAGGGTGAGCCGGTAAGAGTTACCTACACCGATGGCTTTGATGGACTCCCTGTTTTTTTGCCGGATGGAAATCAGCTCTCTTGGACATCGACTCGGACGGCTCAAAAGCAGTCTCAGATCTTCCTTTCGAAATGGGATGATGCCAAAGCCAGAGAACTGCTCGGGCTGAGTGAGAAAGTAGATGACGGGGATCGTGAAGCAGCGTTTGCTGCTGCTAAGTCTTCCTCCCCCGACTTCCGACCCGCAGACGTGATGCGTCATGTAGATTTCCTGACCCGAACAGACTTAGGCGGGAGACTCACGGGTACAGAAGGTGAGCGACGTGCAACCGCTTACGTCGCTGCATACCTCGAGAGCCTCGGTTTTGAGCCAGCAGGCGAAGAGGGGACATTTTTCCATTCATTCGAGTTTCCCGCGGGATCGAGCTTGATGGATGGTAACGAGATGAAGATCGGCGACGAATCACTCAAGCTAACAGAGGACTACCTTCCGCTTTCCTTCTCCAAGCAGGGGCAGATACCAGCGACAGGGGTGGTATTTGCCGGATATGGTCTGCAGGTTCCCGCAGGTGATGATGGGCAGGAATACGATAGCTATGTGCATCTCAACGTTGCGGGGCAGTGGGTGATGGTGCTGCGAGATTTACCGCAAGATATTTCACCGGAAACTCGTCAGAGAATGGCTCGGTATAGCTCACCACGCCGGAAGGTGACGATTGCCAGAGATCTTGGTGCTCGAGGAGTCATATTTGTTGCGGGGCCCAACAGCCAGGTTAAAAATCAACTGATTCGTTTTGATCGAGATGCTTCGCAGGCCAGTGTGAGTATCGCGGCCGTGAGCGTGACGAATGAGGTTGCGGAGAGAATTCTCAAGCCATCCGAGGAGCAGTTGAAAGAACTCCAGTCTACTCTTGATGACGGCTCCCTGATGATGGGTTTTGCAGTGGAGGGATCTCAGGTTTCCGCCGATATCCTCATCGAACGACGCAAGGGTCAAGGGAGAAACGTACTTGCTCGTTTATCCGCGGGTGATGAGCCCAATGACCAGCAACCCGTAGCCATGGTGGGAGCACACATTGACCACTTGGGTCTCGGCACTGGGGGAAGTTCACTTGCTCGCGAAGATGAAGTCGATCAGGTTCATGCCGGAGCCGACGATAATGCGAGTGGTGTTGCAGCCATGCTGGAGATTGCTCAGTACTTGGCTTCCGAAAAGAGCAAAGGCAGACTGAACAGCCAGCGCGACCTAATTGTTGCGGCGTGGAGTGGAGAGGAACTGGGATTATTTGGGTCGAAGGCATTCGTCGAAGATTTCTACGATCTCTATCCCAGTGCGAATCGGCCAGAAACAGAAGGTGGCTCGGATGACTTGGACATCAAGCCAGTAGATGTGGCGCACGCACATGGTGCTTCGGGGCAAGAAGTTGCTCTGACACAGGCTGTTGCCGCCTACCTAAACCTCGACATGGTCGGGCGTTTGCGTGAGAAATTGGTGGTTCAGGGTATCGGTTCTTCTCCCAGTTTTGAGGGCGATGTCCAGCGTCGTAACCTCCCGGTTGGATTGCCACTGCAGCTGGACAAGGCTAGCTCCAGATTACCAACGGATACTTCAGCATTTGTCGGGAGGCAGGTTCCTATTCTTTCCGCTTTCACGGGGGCTCACGAAGATTATCACACTCCAAGAGATACCGCGGATAAGCTCAACTACGAAGGCGCAGCAAAAATTGCCAATTTGATGGCGTTGATCACTCGTGGAATTCTTACCTCGGATAAGGCACCGGTGTTCGAATTGAATGAAGGTGATGCCGCGGGTAAGGATGCTCCTAGAGCAAGGCTAACCGCTTATTTAGGAACGATTCCCGACTATGTCGCGGGCGACGTGAAGGGCTTGAAATTGAGTGGTGTGTCCAAGGAGGCTCCGGCGGCGAAAGCCGGAGTGCGGGGCGGAGATATTATTGTTCAGCTTGCGGGCCGGAAGATCGAAGATATTTATGACTACACGTATGCGATCGAAGCATTGAAGATCGGTGAAGAGGTAACGATTGTTGTGCAGCGTGGTGAGAAAACGGTCACCATGCGGGTCACTCCCGAAGCTCGAGAGTAGTTCAGATGGCATACTCGAGATTGAGTTATCAATCGTTTTGGCCAATCTGATGTCGAATTAAAAAAATGGCGCAAAAGTTGCTGAGTGTGTCTTGGGTGAGTTCCACTGTCGAAATGGCTTGATCGTTCTTCCATGAGAGAGGATTGAAAAATGGTAACCGCATACTTGTTGATGGGTGGCGCATTTTTGCTTGGGTTGATCGCTCAACGCAGGGTTACATCAGCTTTTAAACAGATGAGCGCAGTTCCTGCTGGTCTCACTGGCTTTGAGGCAGCTCGTCGAATGCTTGATCGAGAGGGGCTAAGCGGCGTGGGTATCGAGGAGATCGGAGGCAGGTTGTCGGATCATTATGACCCTCGATCGAAGGTGCTGAGATTAAGTTCAGAGGTGTATCGTGGCCACTCAATGGCGTCGGTCGGAGTGGCCTGCCACGAAGCCGGCCACGCACTTCAGGATGCAAAAAACTACGCTCCCCTGGTGATTCGCAATCTTGCTGTGCCTTCGGCAAATTTCGGATCAGGAACGGGCATGGGCCTCATTATGTTGGGGGTCTTTACTGGAATGACGGGGTTGATCATGGTCGGCGTGATTCTCTTCACGGCAGTCGTCGCATTCCAATTGGTGAATCTGCCAGTGGAATTCGACGCAAGTGCGCGTGCTCGAAGAGCTTTGGTCGATCAAGGTATGATTTCACCCAATGAAGAACCCTATGTCGCGAAGGTCCTGAACGCCGCTGCGCTTACCTACGTTGCCGGAACCGTGCAGTCGATCGTTACGTTGGTGTTCTACGCGTTACTGGCGAATGAGGATTAGTGTTCCCTTAATGGATCGCCAGACTGTTTAGACTGGAGACCAGTCAAGCCCCAAATCCAGTGACGTGGCTTGGTGTGTTAGCGCACCGCTGCTGATTCTGTCGACACCCGTTGAAGCTATCTCTCCAATCGTCTCCTCTCTCACGTTCCCGGATGCTTCCAATTCAACGGTGGGAGCAATGCTGTTTCTTAGTGCTACAGCAGATTGGAGCTCTGAGATTTTGAAGTTATCCAGAAGCGCGATATTTGGCTTTTGTGTTAACACTTCTCTGAGTTGTTCCAACGTGTCCACTTCCACTTCAACGATCTCGGGCGCTTTCATTGCTTTTGTCACCCCACCTCGCCATTGCATCGCACGTTCAGTGGCTTGAGTGATGGAAAGTGGCGTATCGGCGGTCCCCGCGAGAGCGAGGTGATTATCCTTAATTAGAAACCCGTCGTATAATCCCGTGCGATGGTTATGAGCGCCCCCACAGCGAACCGCGTACTTTTCAAGAAGCCTCCATCCTGGTGTGGTCTTCCGTGTGTCATAAAGTCGAGCCGTCTTGCTGTTCATCGCCGTGATGTATCGAGCAGTCAGGGTTGCGATTCCACACAATCTGGAAACCAGATTCAGGATCGTTCGTTCAGCAGTCAGCAGGTCGCGGGTATTCCCTCGGATCTTGATCAAGCTCTGGTTCGACTGAAAACGATCTCCGTCACGTACTTGGCATTTGGCCTCTAAATCTGCATCGAACTCATCGATGATCCAGGGTATCGTAGCCATGCCTGCTGCCACACCTTCTTCGCGAGCTACCACGGCACATTGTCCTGTTTGATCGGGCTCGATGAGGCAGACAGTCGTCCAGTCCAATGAGTTGCTCAGATCTTCCTGAATAGCAATGCGAATCAGCCGACGCGTGGCATCTTCAAGTGGTTGGCCATCGGTTACAGAGTGATAGTAAAATTTAATCTTTGACGAGGCTTGTTTAATTACCGTATCCGCGTGGTCATTCTCTTCGGGATTTGGCATGAGGCTAAATCTATGGGATGAGTACGATTGTGGTGGCGGGTGCAACGTTGTCATCAGGGTAGCAGCATGAAGCAGAGGCTGTATCCGCCTCATCAATCAAGGTTTGGCCTGACGGGGATCTAATTTTGTCGCTTGATCTGATCTCGAATCTATCGGATTGTCACGCGTTTCGAAAGCTGCCCCACGTTCCTGAGTGGACGGGGTTGCCCCGGAAAGATTCTTTGCAACGATGCATGAATGGTCATGCATCGGCATCGTCAAATCGCGAAATCAATATCGAGTAAATGTCCGCTGTCACCGATGGATATTGCTTTTCACCATGGTTTCACACGAATGATCAGCTTTATTCTCGCCTGCCAATTCATGTATTGGGCTTGCCTGACTCGGACGGCTCATTCTGGTGGGGAAGATTCTCATATAAGGGAACAGCTATTTTCTCGACAGCTACAGGGTCGTGCATTGATCGATGTGAATGTAAATCAGGCACAGAGAGACGAGCTGATGCTCCTTCCAAATGTGGGGCCAGTTCTTGCACAGCGAATGATCCATTGTCGTGAGGCATTGGGGTTTTTTTCATCTGTCGAGGATCTTGGCAAGGTAAGGGGTATAGGTCCAAAAACCATTGATGCCATGCGACCCATAGCGGTGACCGAGCCTTGGGAGCCCACCCGGAAGAGCAATTGATTCAGGTTGCTAACTTAGATCTCTTGTCATCTTTTTCCATCGTTGGGCATTGGCTGATCGCAAATCGATTTTTTTCGGTGTTCACCCAATTATCTCTTTTCTTCGGACCGCTTTGGATCCGGTCATTGGGTTATGGACCGCACGCTATCCTGCCATAGGTTGCAGCTAGACGGTTCATCTTTCATGATGCGTAGGTGTCACGACATCACATTTTCTTTCCCTGCTAGTGATTTCATGGATCCATCCAACCCCGACGTGTTTCAGTTGCAGCAGCCTTTTTTACCGGCTGGTGATCAACCTCAAGCAATCGATTCTCTTACGAAGGGTTTTCAGGAAGGCCGGTCCACTCAAGTGCTTCTTGGCGCGACCGGAACGGGCAAGACATACACCATGGCCAACGTCATTGCCAACCTTGGCCGGCCAGCACTCGTGCTCAGTCACAATAAAACACTAGCAGCTCAGCTATATAGTGAATTTAAAGAATTTTTCCCTGAAAATGCTGTTCACTATTTCGTCAGTTATTACGACTACTACCAGCCAGAAGCGTACATTCCGCAACGTGATGTTTACATCGAGAAGGATGCCTCGATTAACGAAGAAATTGATCGCTTGCGGCTGGCTACCACAAGTTCGCTTGTCAGCAGACGCGATGTCGTCATTGTTGCATCAGTGAGTAGCATCTATGGGCTGGGATCACCAAAAGATTACAAAGAATTGATTGTTCCGATTCATCGAGGAGATCAGATTAGAAGAGATCATCTTCTCATGAAATTTGTCGAAGTGCTCTACGAGCGAAATGATATTTCATTTGAGCGGGGGAAATTCAGAGTTCGCGGCGATTCTATTGAGCTTTGGCCTAGCTACGAAGAGTTTGCCTATCGAATTGAAATGTGGGGTGATGAGATTGAACAGATTTCCATTGTCAAACCCGTTTCGGGGGAGACCATTCAAACCCTCGATCATGTTTATATTTATCCTGCAAGACACTTTGTGATGCCTGAAGACCGGATACAAAGCGCTTTGAAAGTGATTAGGGAAGAGCTGGCTGAGCAGCTTGAGGTTTTTCAGTCACAAGGAAAACTGTTGGAAGCGCAACGCCTAGCTGCTCGAACACGCTTTGATTTGGAAATGCTTGCAGAGGTGGGGCATTGTCCAGGGATTGAGAACTATAGCCGACCGCTCTCTGGTAAACCCCCAGGGGCAACACCTGATACTTTATATGATTTCTTTCCCGATGATTTCATCACATTCGTGGATGAGTCGCATGTGACGGTTCCTCAGGTTAGGGCGATGTATGCCGGAGACCGGAGCCGCAAAGAAACCTTGGTGGGTCATGGATTCCGATTGCCCAGTGCTCTAGATAATCGTCCGCTGAAGTTTCAGGAGTGGGAAGCTCGCACCCAACAGATCTGCTTTGTTAGCGCAACCCCAGCCGACTATGAGTTAGAGAGAACTCAGGGCGAGGTGGTTGAGCAGATCATACGGCCCACCGGCCTGCTTGATCCCGTCGTTGAGGTCTTGTCAGCACGTGGGCAAGTTAAGCATCTACTCGATGAAATCCGAGATCGTGCCGAACGCGATGAGCGTGTTCTCGTTACCGCTTTGACGAAGCGTCTGGCGGCGGTTCTTGCAACCTTCTTTCATGAACAAAATGTGCGATGCCGCTGGTTACACAGTGAATTAGATGCTTTCGAAAGAGTTGAATTATTGAAGGATTTAAGGACAGGTTGTTTTGATTGCCTTGTGGGAGTGAATCTGTTGCGAGAGGGGCTCGATTTGCCGGAAGTTTCTCTGGTCGCGATTCTCGATGCAGATAAGGAAGGTTTTTTGCGGAGTGAAACTAGCTTGGTTCAAACCATTGGCCGAGCAGCTCGTAATGCGAATTCCAAGGTGATTTTGTACGCAGACAAGGTCACCGAAGCGATGCGACTCGCCATTGATGAGACCGAAAGGCGTCGCGCGCTGCAGCAGGAATATAACGAAGAGCATGGCATCGTTCCAAAGACTGTGAGAAAGGCGGTCAAGGCTGGAATCGAGACCGATGCCGCTAAGCGTCGGCAGACTTCCGCCGCAGCCAAGGAAGCCGCGGAAATCCAGTTCATTACGATTGAATACGTTGAAAAAGTTGAACGTGAGATGTTGGAAGCGGCTGAATCATTGGAATTCGAAAAAGCTGCGAGTTTGCGAGATCGAGTCGTCCAGCTTAAGGAGAATCTTGGAAAGCCACTCGCCGAAGTGGAGATGGAGTCGAATTCGTCGACCAGCGGTCGACGAAAGCGCGGGAGAAAGGGGATGCGAGTCAAAAAGGGGCAAACAAAAGTGCCCCGGCCTAAGAAACACTAGCGATTGGTAGTTCGGGATTGGATTCTTCTATTAGAACTGAACAACCGTGTGCTCACGCAGCGCGTTTCTGACGCTTTAATTGCTTTCGCAAACGACGACGCTCAGATTTACTCAATTTGCTCCAGTCCACATCCGTGTCTTCCTGTGATCCATCAGCTTGCTGATGCGTTGCCGATTGAGATTGATTCGATGGATGTTTCGTTACCTTTGTGGATGAACTTGATGGGTTCGTCCTAGAGGTGGGTGTTGGGGAGGTGGGTGTTGTTGTTGGTGGTGTGGTAGTTCTAGTTCTTGTT
>JAAXIK010000069.1:0-5948 GCA_012270385.1 Rubripirellula sp.
TTGCGGCAGAGAAAATACCGGGCTGGAACTGATTCGGTGTTAACGCACCCACATACTCGATTTTGCAGGAGATGTCAATTCCGAGTGTTTCGCTGCACTGCTCGATCACCAACTTGGGGCCATAGAGAATAAGCTCCGTATTAGGTTGTCCTTCCAATTCCTGAGTTGCTTTAATCGCGACCTCCGTACCCACTCCGGCAACATCACCAACAGTGATGGCAATCCTTCGTCTTGGAATGGGCTGCGGCAGATTCATCTTTCCGTTTTTCTCAGCAGGCGTCATGATGGAGAGTAATGACTGATTTGCTACCACTCTACATCGTTTTTTCAATTAGGCACGATCTAGATTCGCTCAAGCAAGTGTTGATGGATTGCGTATTTCGACAGCCCCGACAGAGTTTTAACTTTTTGAACGAGATTTAGGTTGTTTTTGTTTTCCAAACTTCGGCCGCTGCATCATATTTTCACAGAAATAAGGCTTCAGGGATAGCGGAATCATGACGGGAAGAAAGGGGCCTTACTTGATGATGCCTAGGGAGCTTTCAGTCGCTTCGGAGCATTCGCTTTGTGCCCGCTCTTGGACGAACTCGGTATTTTTTGTCTTTTTAATGGGATGCGTCTCGCTTACCGCCGAAACGCGCGTTTGTGGATCAGACCAAGTAGTGGTTGTCTGCCCTCCGGAGTTTACCAACTCCCTCAGTCCTTGGGTGAGGCTGCGGAAGGCACAAGGCTTCGAGGTGGTCGTGGTGCGTCCGGTGGCCGACGCCGGGGAGACCAAGAAGTTGGTGCGTCAAGCATTCTCGAATCTAAAGAGATCTAACCCTTCAATTCCTGATCATTCACCAGTTGGGGATTCCAGTGCGAAGCGTTCAGCCGACTCAAGTCGTTTCTTGTTTCTCTTAGGTGACACACCACCGATAGGGGCGGTGTGTGACCTCGCAAGACAGGTACGCACTTTTTATCAACCTTCCGGTGTGACAGGGAAGTGGGGGTCGACACCGACTCTTCCGTCGGACTTTCCCTACTCGGATCTCGATAACGATGGTAATCCAGATGTTGCAACAGGAAGGTTGCCGGTGGATTCAGGTTCACAGTTCGATGCCTGGTTCGCGCGGCTGATCGCGCGTGAGTCGAGTTCAGACTTTCCGGACTGGCGAGCGGAAGTGCAACTGGTGGGTGGTGTAGGTGGTTTTGGATACTTAGCGGATCGGACGATTGAATCCGTTGCTCGAACGATCGTAACCGGTGTACTTCCCGGTGAGGTGAGAACCCATGTTCTTTATGCTAGTCCCGGTCATCGCTTTTACCCTACTAACCAAAGCTTCACCGATGCGGTGTTAGAGCAATTTTCACAAGGTTGCCGTTTTTGGGTTTCCGCGGGGCAGGGGCAGGTGCCCGAATTAGACCGTGTACCCTCCAGTCGGGATGGGGTCCCGGTGCTTGATCGGCGGAGCACCACCGAGCTCTCGTGTCGACCAAGTCAATCGCCGATTGCGTTGCTTCTTGCTTGCTATACCGGAGCGTTGGATGCCAGGGAAGATTCGATCGCCGAGCACCTATTGATGACACAAGGCGGCCCGATTGCGGTGATCGCAGGCAGTCGCATCACCATGCCCTACGGCAATGCTACCCTTGCGGTGAGTATGATTCGAGCCATCTACGAGGATCGACCAGAGAGGTTGGGTAGGGCCTGGCTTGCAACACAGAGAACACTATTGGAAGACGGAATTCCTGAGTCTCCATTGCGTGTGATGATCGATGGCTTAGCAGGCCTGCTGAGTCCTGCCGGTTCTACTTTGGCAGAGGAGAGGGAAGAGCATGTTTGGCTCTATGGATTATTAGGTGACCCCACTCAAGTGATGCGGCATGCTGAAGAGATCAAGGTCGATGCGCCACCCGGTATTGAGCTCCAAACACCTGTCCCATTGACCGTTACAAGTCCTCTTTCAGGAGAAATTTCCATCCGTGTTGACCGTCCGTTGGGCGCGGAATTCCCGGGTGATCCGAATGAAACACTTGTTCTTAGCGAGAAGAGGCAGGTCGTTGCGGGTGAAGTGATTTCGATGGAGCTAAACCTCGAATCGGAAGTGCAAGGCCCCTTGATTATCCGCGCCGTGATGCAGGAAAACGGTAGATTTGCATTGGGTGCGGCCAGAACCATCGTGAGAGTGCAGTCATCACGACCGTGATCAGTAAAGATGGGATATACTCTTAGCGTCCGCGAGTGACTCAACCTCCAGCGAGTAGCGTCAGAGGGAGTCACGCATGACACAACGTGTTGAACCTCTACGAGTTTGGAGAAACGATGAAGTTCTCAGGAGATGTGATGAAGGTCTTGGCAATCGTTTTGCTTGGGGCATTGGTTCCCAGCATTGTCACGGCAAAGAATTTGGAACAGCAGAAAGCTCCAAATGTCGTTGTCATCTTTATTGATGATATGGGCTATGCAGATATCAATCCCTTCGGGGCCAAGAATTATCCCACGCCAAATCTCAACCGCATGGCTGCTGAGGGGCGCCGATTTACAGACTTTGTTGTCTCTTCTGCAGTCTGCTCTGCTTCGCGTTCCGCATTGCTGACGGGTTGTTATCACACGCGGATCGGTATCTCAGGTGCTTTGGGGCCAAAGTCAAATCATGGACTTCATGCCAACGAGGTCACCTTAGCAGAGCTCTGTCGGGAGGAGGGTTACGCAACGGCCGCTTTTGGTAAGTGGCACTTGGGGAATCATCCTAAATTCCTGCCCAATCGTCATGGAATTGATCGCTATTACTGAATTCCCTACAGCAATGATATGTTGCCGCTTCATCCCTCTTCGGTTGCTAAACGAGCTAAAGATCCCAACGCCGAAATACCTTGGGCGGAATTACCCATGATTGAGGCGGAAGGAGAAAGTTACCGAATCGTCAACCCAGCCATGACTCCAGCGGATCAATCGGTAATGACCAAGCAGTTCACGGAACGTGCTGTGGGTTTTATTCGCGAGAACAAGGACAGGCCCTTTTTCGTCTACCTTCCGCATCCGATGGTGCACGTACCTCTTTACGCCTCGGATGACTTCAAGGGAAAGAGCGGTGCAGGTCTCTTTGGCGACGTCGTCATGGAGGTCGATTGGTCGGTGGGCGAAATCATGAGAACGGTGGAGGACTTAGGGATCGCCGAGAATACGCTTGTCATTTTTACCAGCGACAATGGTCCATGGTTGTCCTATGGAGACCACGCGGGGCAGGCTAACCCGCTGCGGGAAGGAAAAGGTACGATGTTTGAAGGCGGTTATCGTGAGCCAACCTTGATGTGGTGGAAGGGGACAATCCCAGCCGGCACTCAATGTGATCAGCTCTGTAGCACCATTGATGTGCTACCTACCGTCGCTGCTTTAATGGGTGCGGATCTGCCTCCTCACAAAATAGACGGCAAGGATATATCCGAGCTCATGATCAGCGAGGATGCTGTACCCTCACCCCATGAGGCCTTCTACTGTTATTACGGCGGAGGACAGTTGCAGGCGGTGAGGAATGATCGGTTTAAATTGGTATTCCCGCATCAATATCGCTCCCTCTCCGGGCATCCAGGCGGAAAGGCTGGGATCCCCGTCACGTCTACGATGATTTTCCCGAAGTTGTGGCGGCACTGACGAAGGCAGCAGAGAGAGCTAGATTGTATCTTGGTGACCGACTGAGTAAGACTCAAGGTAGTGGAAAGAGACCTTCTGGAAAGCTGGAGCCGGGAGATGAAAAGCTTCCGCTGGTTTGGAAGTGATCCTCCTCAAGATTTGAGCGTCGACCTTTTGGATTGTGGTATCCATGTGCTCTTGAGCATACCCAGTGAACGGAAGAGTTGATTTTCTGCATGACAGAATCGAGAGAACACACCGATACGCTGCTTCCGCCGGCCCTGCTTGCTCGGTTGGAACGATTGGAGTTGGCTTCAAGGAAAATCTTTAGAGGTCAACTGAAGGGTGAGAGACGCAGTCGTCGACGCGGACAGAGCGTTGAGTTCGATGATTTCCGAACCTATGTTCCCGGCGATGATTTGCGATTGATTGACTGGAATCTCTTTGCTCGTCTTGATCAGCTTTTCTTGAAATTGTTTCAGGAGGAGGAGGATCGGCATTTTTTCGCTCTAATTGACTCCAGTAGTTCCATGAAATTCGGGGAGCCCAGTAAGCTTCTGGTCGCCAAGCAGTTGGCTGCAGCCCTTGGGTATGTAGGTTTATGTCGTTCAGACCGCGTTTGTGTGCAAGCGTTGGGACCTGAGGGCCGGAAAGCGCCTGTGCTGAGAAGTCGGTCCTCACTCTGGAGAATGTTGAAGTATTTGGAGTCCTTGGAAGATCGAGGGCAAACTTCATTAAGCGAGGCGGTACGCGATTTCTCGATGCAACACACGGGAACGGGTATCGTTGTATTGATTTCTGATTTCCTGGACAAAGAAGGTTTTGAGTCAGCTTTGCGGATGTTGGTTAATCGACGGATGGACGTTTATGTCATGCATCTCCTTGCCGAAGAAGAGCTTGATCCTGTGCTGAGAGGGGATAGGAGGTTGATAGACTGTGAGGACGGTGACGTCTCGGAGATCACAATCAATCAATATGCAATCGACAAATACAAATCGAATGTTTCCGAGTTTATAGAAAGCTTAAAGTCCTTTTGTGCCCGACGATCGATCGCCTACGTCCCAATCTCCACTGAGATGCCACTTGAACACATGGTGACAAACTATTTGCGTCAGAGGGGTGTGGTACGGTGACTCGGTTTGGCAGTGGCATGGGTGCGATAGACTGGGTCTGGATCTTAGGGCCTTGGGGTTGGCTGTTGGCGTTGGTGCCCATCGGAATCATCGCCCTTTACTTTCTCAAACTACGACGAGAGCTCGTTGAAGTTTCGATTACGCTTTTGTGGGGGAAGACGATTCAGGATCTCCATGTCAATAGCTTGCTGCAGCGTCTTCGACGAAGTCTGCTGTTGTTTTTGCAATTGTTGATTGTTGCGCTCGCTGCGCTCGCCTTCGGTCGGCCCGGCATACGTGGGGAGAGCTCGGATCAGAGTCGGCTGATTTTATTACTCGATCGTTCAGCCAGCATGCAGGCTACAGACTTGGAGGATGGTGCATCGAGGTTCGAAAAAGCGAAACAGTTAATTCGTGGGCGAATTGAGTCGCTTTCGGATGATCAGACTGCAATGCTGATCGCGTTCAGCGATCGCGCGGAAACCATTCAGTCTTTCACAAGTGATCGAGCGAAACTGGTGAAGGCCCTCGATAGTGTAACCGTCAGTAATCGAACAAGTGACCTGCTCGAAGCTCTCAAGGCGGCTGATGGACTTGCAAATCCAAGGAGGTCGAGCCAAGTCGGTGATGTGAATGATGTTCAAGTTGCTGAAGCAATGCCCGCTGAATTGGTGATTTATAGCGACGGGAAATTTCAAGACCTCACCGAGTTCAATCTTGGCAACCTAACTCCTAGTTACGTGGGGATCGGTTCGCAAACGGTCAGGAATCTAGCGATCACCGAATTTTCAACTCAGCAGGATCTCGATTCCCCTGGGGTCGTTCAGGTTTACGCAACGATCATGAACCTCGGCACTGAAAAAGCAGAATCGGATATCTTGCTTGAAATGAACGATCGTCTGATTGACGCCGAGGGTGTCGCCCTTGAGCCAGGTGAAGAACGCGGGTTAGCTTTTGAACTCGCGACGGAAGAAGTTGCCGTTCTCACTTTGACGATAACGGAAGCCGATGACCTTGCTGTGGATAACCGAGCCTATGCCGGTCTTTCCCCCTCACGGATCTCCTCGGTGTTGGTGGTAACCGAAGGTAATACTGCCTTGAGTGTCGGACTCGCCACGGAGAAGCTTTCAAAAATTTGTGATGTCACCTTTGTTGAGCCCGGTTTTCTCGCGACTGAACAATACGAAAAACGGGTGCTCGCCGGCCAGGAGGATCTCAGTATT
>JAAXIK010000069.1:5958-8401 GCA_012270385.1 Rubripirellula sp.
CGATAAGTGTTGCAGAACCATTGGAGAACAAAGCCGAGGCTGAGATCAAGGCTACCAATCAGGGAAGTGAACAGGGCTCAGGCGACTCATTGAGACCGAGTAATGGGTTGGCCAAGATTGGTCGGCGGCAGAATTGGGACTGGGCCGGGGAGTCTTCGTCGGTATCGATTATCGATATTGATAGGGCTCATCCGCTTTTTCGGTATATCGAACTTTATTCCCTCCTTGTCTTCAGCGGGCGTCCATTGAATCCTCCAGATGGGGCCACGGAGATCCTGACTGCGGATATAGGTCCGGTGTTGGCGATTGCTCCGCGTGGTGGGTATCAGGATGTAGTACTCGGTTTTCCGATAGTGAGTGCGACCGAGGATGGTGGCTTGGAGGCAAATACCTATTGGTATGCAGAACGCTCTTGGCCAATCTTTCTGTTTAATCTGTTGAGGACTTTCGGCAACGCCTCGGAATCCACTTCGGCAACCTCGTACCGACCGGGTGAGCTTGTGCGTGGGAAACTTGAAGGACAATGCGACGAGTTGAAGGAAGCAACCAGTTGAGGTAGGCAAGTCGATACTGTCTAGCGAAGGAGAGCGTGGCAATACGAGACATTCGATACAAACGAGCTCGGAGCCTACGATGTGACCGATGGGGGCGAATTGGTCGATCGATTCGCAGTCAATCTCTTTCAACCCTCCGAAAGCGAAATTCAGACCCGATTGAATCTAGAACTCGGTTACGAAGAGGTGCAATCTGGGAATATTGGATTGGTTGTTCGTAAGGAGTATTGGCGTCCCATTCTTCTGCTGCTGCTCGTCATTGTTGTAATGGAGTGGTGGGTCTACACGAAGCAGCTGGCTTGGCAATGATTGAACGTATTGTTCTCACAGCTCGCGAGTTGGATCGTCTTCGAGATCGCCTTCGGAGAGTATCGTAAAGTTCTTCTCCCTGAGGGTCTCCATCGCTAGCTCTATATTTTCCACCATGATGGCTACTGCCGGGTTGCCGTTGGGGCGGACAATGAGTGGGTAAGCTTGGATGATATTGAGTTCCGCTTGCAACAAAGCCGTGCAGACTCGAAGTAAAGGCTGAGGCCCTTCGGGCAATTCGACCCCAACCAGATCGGTTTCGATCATGGTAAGGCCACTGCGTTCCAAAATCTCTCGGCCGCGATCTGCATCGCTCACCAAAAAGCGAACAAATGCACACTCATTCGCGTCATTGATGGAGAGGGCGCAGATTCGAATGCCCGTTCCCTCAAATCGTTTTACCACCTCAAGGAGCTGCCCGACCCGATTTTCTAGGAAAATCGTGAACTGGCGTATTGCAGGGAAGTTGCGTCCTCTTATGGTCTGAAACTTAGTGTTCGATCCATCGCCGATGCTCATGGCCAGGTCGTCCCAAATGAGATTGCTGTCATAAATACGAGGGAGATTGCCTCAGAGATGATTCTATGTTGCTCCTTCCCACCCGGTCAATTCTTTTCAACGGAGTTATGGAGTACTCGCAGCTGAAAAACACGGTGGGAATCAATGTCATGTTGGACTTTGACAGCTGCGTAGAGGCTAATGCTCTTATCTTGTGTTAATTTGTGCGGTCGAACATGCTTAAGAAAGAATGCGAAAGTTTGTTCTTGATTTGAAAGGAAGCGGACTGCCCTGCAAGTCCGTGTTTTCGAGCGATTCAATCTGATGGGCAACAATAGTTTGTCCTTGTTTTAAATACCCTATGACAGTGTGCGAGTGAGGGACTGTGGTGGAGAAACCAATTCACGAACATCAAATTCAGCTTAGGGTGAACTACCATGAGACGGACGGGCAGCGTCGCGTGCATCACTCAAACTACCTGAACTATTTTGAACGTGGTCGAGTTGAAATGCTGCGGGAGTTGGGGGTTCGCTACCGAGACCTCGAAGACCAAGGTTGCATGCTAGTGGTCACGGAGATGAACATACGTTACCACCAAGCAGCCGAGTTTGATGACCTGTTAGACCTGCAGACGCGTTTGGTGGAGATTAGGAAGGTGAGGCTACGCCATGAGTATCGCATTACTCGCGGAGAGGAGTTGATTGTCGAAGCCTCTTCGGTCATCGCTTCGGTCGATGCAGAGGGGCAACCCATTCGCCTCCCAAAGCATATTTTCAGCCTTTGATGTAGCTCTTTTTTCGTTCATACGATCATGGCTAATTAATGATCCGCAGATTCGGGAGTTTGCGACCTGACGGGGTCAACGTTCGCGTTTTTGCAATGGAGGGTTTCGGTTAGGGGGTTTGCGCCCATTTCACCCCCTGTGTTGGTTTCTATGGTGAACTGCGGTCCAAGAAGTTACACTGGTAGGAGGTCAGTCGAGAACCTATTTGGCTCACCTTACCCCTGCCTACATTGCCAACCTCCATCGAACCGTTCTCCGGATAGGCCGATTGTCCCTTTCGGTCCCAACCGCAGGCCTA
>JAAXIK010000405.1:0-4051 GCA_012270385.1 Rubripirellula sp.
GGGTCTCCTTGTCAGCTTTTGGAGAAGGCGTCAAAGTCGTGCTACTCATTTTTCGGTGGATGAAGTTGTCGATTGTCTGATCCGCGCCCCAGGTTGGGTGTGCCGAGGGAATAGCGGGTTTCTTTGGAGGGACGAACGCCCAGTGTTGTTTCCAGTTAGCGCCCTGCTCGATCCATGATCGAAGTAAATCTTTTTCCTCCGCTTGGAGGCTCAATCCGGACTCAGGAGGTGGCATGACGAGGTCGGGGTCGTCCGAAGTGATTCGCTGGTAGATCGCACTGTCTGTGGGGTTGCCAGGCACAATGGCTAACTCTCCGGAGTCGCCTGCCGCAAACGCACCTTCACGAGTATCTAGCCTCAAGCCGGATTCACGTGCCGCTTCATCGGGGCCATGGCATTGGAAGCATCGATCAGAGATCAGAGGCAGAATGCTTTCGTCAAAGTCGATCTTTGGTTCGGAGTCCAACGGCTCTGCCGCCGCATGAGAAGTGCAGATCGAACCTAACAGAAGAAGCAAAAGCATGCCTTGCTTCACAATGTGCAGCGAACTGTAAGTGGAGTCGTTAAGTGTCGAAAAGTATGACTGCATATCGCCGTAGAGAATGGAATTCGATGTTTTGTGGATGGGTTGAATTGATCTGGCATCACTAGGATGGCCAACGTCTCGCAATCTGACGATCTGTCGAAGCTGATGGACTCGACGATCGCCGGGGCTTTAACCGAGGATTAGCAGTAGGCGCAATCCGATCCTGAGTGGGTACATTTAACCCATAGTGTGCTGTATCGAGACCCAACCAGTTTAGTTGATTTTGCTGCCTGATGGACTGCGGTGATCTCCGCATCTCTCAGAAATTGTTGACGACTGCAGTTTGAGGAGAAGTGATCTGCCTCGAGATTCGAGGGCTGTCCTGCCGAAAAGGATGAGATTCGCCTAGGTGGAGCAGGCTTGCGTCTCTAAGCTGCTTTCCTTGAGTTCTGCACAATCCCATGCTGGGTCAGTCGAATGCCATTACGCTGAGTCCGCTTTCGTATTTCTAAGTTACGTTTTTTATCTGATTCATTCACGTAGCCCCGTGCGTGCTCAAGGTGAAGGCACAGTGCTGAAAAACGGATCTGTATTGGCCGGATGCCGCTGTTGACGAGCCGATCACCGAGTTCGCAATCTTCCCCGCCGTATCGCATCCTTTCGTCGAATCCATTGGTACGCAGCAAATCCGTTTTCCAGCCTGAAGCGTTGTGCCCGTTCCAAGTCGGATTCGTTGTTGTCATTCGGTTGCAAAGATCTGCGACTCGACCCTTGGTGATAAGTCGCAGTAGCTGCCGATTAATGGGTAGACCATTCGCTCTCAACCATGCTGGTTGGAATATGATTCCACTCCGGATGTGGGATGTCGTGATCTGGCGGCTTAATGGCAGAGGAAGCTTGTTATAGCCGCCTGATAGATAACAGCTCTTCGTAGCATGGCGATAGTGTTCGAGTATGAAGTCGTTTCTTGGAATGCAGTCGCCATCCGAGAAAATCAGATAATCGCCCGACGCTTCTTCAATGGCTCGATTGAGGATGGCGCATTTCTGAACTCCGTCATCTTCATGCCAAACATGATGGATTTTAATTTTGGTTGCAGATTGGATTTGATTGATGATTGCAACTGTTCGATCATCGGATCCATCATCCGCTATCACGATTTCATCAGGCTTTTTGATTTGCGTCAGAAAACCCCATAGTGATTTCTCGAGCCACTTCGGTGCGTTATAGGTCGAAAGGAAGATGGAAACGGATTTAGGTTTTTCCACGTGGATCGATGCCATGACTCGGATTTAAGATTGAAAATGTTCGAAGGATAGAAGCCTCATTTTGAACGATCCTTCCTCCGCCTAGAGAACTAGCAGAAAACGGACAGAGCAGTCAATGCGAGAAGAAGAGGACTGGGACATTCGTTCTCGCCACCGAGCGGTACGCATTAGATAGATGCTCAGAAGTGACACCTCGGGTAGCGAATGCTTTGCTACCAATTGCATGGCTACTTCTCCCGTATTCTCTTTTGAATCTGGTATGATCTCGCTCGACAGTCCTGCGTTGACGTGGTCAGACTCCTCATTCAACCCAACATTGATAATCCATATGACCTCTCCTAATCAGATGAATCAATTCCTTTCGAGGCGTACAGCTCTAAAATCCACGCTCGGATTTGCCGGAGCTTCCGTGTTACTCCCCAAGGTAGCTCGAGCGAGTGCATTTCAATCTTCGAATGAACGACCCACTCTCGGTGTTGTGGGCACAGGCAGCCGGTGGTGTCAGAAGGCCACTGGGATTGATCGGCCCTATGGGTCCGCTCCGGATTTCGTCAAGCACGGCGACTATATCTCGGTTTGTGATGCGGATTCCAATCGGCTTGAGATGGCCGCTGGATTGGTTAAGCAGTGGCAAGGTCAGCTTCCCAAGATTCAAGCGGATTATCGGGCGATTCTTGACGACCCAAAAGTTGACATCGTGCACATTACCACCCCCGATCACTGGCACGCAAAGATTGCGATCGAAGCGATGCGAGCGGGCAAGGATGTTTATTGTGAGAAGCCCATGACACTGACGATTGATGAAGGTCGTCAAATCTGTGAAGTCTGTGAACAAACGGGAAGGATCGTTCAGATTGGGACTCAGCAGAGAAGTGGGCGGCAATTCATCCAAGCGATTGCCCTCATCCAAGAGGGGCGATTAGGAACATTGAAAAAAGCGACCTGCAGCATTGGGGGAGCGCCAACCAGTCCCGAAATCCCAGTGGCCGAAGCTCCAAGTCACTTGGATTGGAATCAGTGGCAGGGACCTGTTGCCGATGTCCCTTTTCGTTACAAACCTGGACCCAATGGGGAAACGAAGAGTTGGTCACGATGCCATTATGAGTTCCGTTGGTGGTATGAATATTCGGGTGGCAAGCTGACAGATTGGGGCGCGCACCATGTTGATATTGCTACCTGGGGCCTCGGGAAGACGGAAACAGGCCCAGCGAGTGTAACCCCGTTGAAGGTTGTGCATCCCGTTGAATTCAAGGATGGATATCCTGTTGATCCGTCAAAGTACAACACCGCCACTCAGTTTCAGATCGTTGCCAGATTCGATGACGGCGTTGAAATTGAGATTCGTCATGACGGTGGTAATGGTATTCTTTTTGAAGGAACCAAAGGGCGTATTTTTGTTAACCGCGGACGGCTAAGCGGTGAGCCCGTCGAGGATCTGAAGAATAACCCCTTGCCAAACGGTGCGCTCGAGAGAGCCTATAAGAATCGGCCGCTAGTCGATCACTTCAGCAACTTCTTTGAAAGTGTTCGGGATCGAAAAGAGCCGATCTCCGACGTCTATAGCCATCACCGAGCGCTGAGTACCTGTCATCTAGCGGGAATCGCAGCAAGATTGAATCGAGCGATCCAGTGGGACTCCGAGAAACAAGCCGTCGTGGGCGATCCTCTCGCTCAGAGTCTAGTTGCCCGGGATTATCGCAAGGGCTTTGAAATTGAATCATGAATCTCATGATCATTTGGCCAAATTGACCGCATTGATGGTACTTAAGAAGAGGGAACGCCATCCTCTCTTCAGTAGCCATCTTGTGATTACTTAGAGTCCCCCTTCACCCGGGGAGTCGGACGGTCGGCGTTGACTCCAGTAAGCCACTGATCGAGCTTAGACAGTAGGTTGGCTGTCAGTTCTTGGTGGCTTTGGGAGAGGTTTTTGCTTTCACTGAGGTCGTCCTGAAGATCATAAAGCTCCACCGAGGAATCATCGTAATTGAAGATCAGTTTGTAGGGTCCACTTCGTATTGCTGAGCCGGGGCGATTATCTTTATGGAATGCAAAATGGGGATAGTGGAAAAAGAGGTCGGATCGAGAGATGGGATCACCATCAAGTAAAGGTAAGAGGGAGAGGCCATCAGAAACCGGTTGGGGCTGAGTAGGTTGACTCGGACCCTCTTGGGGGGCGAGTGCGTGCGCTGCATGAAGATTGTTTGCAGTGAGCTCCCTGCGGCTCAGTGGAGTTGATTTAGTCGGTCCTCCTTGATGT
>JAAXIK010000405.1:4061-8355 GCA_012270385.1 Rubripirellula sp.
GAACACGACTACCCCCGTCATCCAGATAACCTTTGACCTTTCTTAATGGTCGATTATCTCTTGCGCCAGACCCACCACCATAATCACTAGTGAAAATCACCAACGTGTTTTTCGCGATAGCAAGATTGTCCAGTTCCGATAGCACGCGACCCACTGCTCTGTCTGTGGCTTCGAGCTGGGCCGCATAGATTGGATTTTTAAGGCCAGGTCCTTCTTTACCGATAAAGCCTTTAGTCAATTCTTCTGGCGCTTCAAACGGATAGTGAGGATTGTAAGTCCAGAGACAGATGAACATTGGAGATTGCTGGTTTGCTCTCATGTACGTGATCGTTTCATCAGCAAGGCGATCCGTTAAGTACTCACCCGTTTTTCGTGGAGTCAACGTCGGGATGCGATAAGGATCGAAATACGTGGGTGGGCCTCCATAGCCACAACCACCCAAGTTGACGTCGAAGCCATGGTGTAGCGGCCAGAATTCTTTTGAATCGCCAAGGTGCCACTTGCCAAAAAAGCCGGTGGCATACCCCTGTTTTTTCAGCTGCTCGGCAAGCGTTTCATGATCGTGGGATAGCTCATTGCTTGAAGGAGGTGGCTGAACGAGACGATTCTCTGGCCAAAAGGCTTTGCCATCAGGGCCATGCTGAGTAATTTTTAGTCGAGCAGGAGCCAAGCCTGTCATGATCGCCGCGCGTGTGGGTGAGCAGACTGGCGCCGCGGCATAAGCATCCGTAAACCGAACGCCCTCAAGAGCAAGTTGGTCAATATGAGGTGTCTTCAGTTTTGGATTATTTTGACACTGAAGATCCTTCCACCCTAGATCGTCTGCCATCACCAGCAGAATGTTGGGCCGATTTGAACGCTACTCGTCCATGGCTGAGTTTTCGCCTACGACAGAAAAAAACAGCAATAAGATGAACGACAGTGTTTTTCGGGTCGAGTATCGCAACTGAAGATCGAGAGTCATTTTGGATACCGTGGAGCAATTTTTCATGTTTACTGCAAGCTGGTTGCGGAGCGTTGAATTCGAGTAATTCAAGCTACAATGTATCAGGTAGACTATCCAAGAGATCAAGCTCTCGGAGTCCGACTTCTGCCGATCAGGGGTAATTGTCCGCTAATTTTTTCTTCATGGATTGAGTCAAGTGCAGATACCTAGACCGAATCTTCAAGAGCCAAGGGTAGTTTCAATACGCAGGTTTCTGCCACTTTTTTTACTGCTGGTTCTTTCCCAACGGGTGGATTCTCAGGAGATTTTATCGGCTGGTATGGGGCAATTGGGCGCTGATTTGAAATGGTCTGAAGCCCAATCGCTGGATCGTTCAGAACCAGGATTCAGACAACTAAGTTACCGATTGCAGCCAAGCATCAACCAACAAATTTTTCTCACTCCCAATGAATCCTTCTTTCCAAAACTGGGTTTGAAAGCCGCTGGCGAATCCAATGTTCCTGATGTTTTGAATCTTAATGGCGGAAAGTCTTTTGGTTGGATTGAGGGATGGAGTCAGGGTGAGTCGGCCCAATGGGCTTGGTGGTCTACACAGACTGGAACCGTTCAATTCCGGTTGGTCATGCTTCGAGGTCCTGACGGTGGCAAATTTCAAGTCGCTTTTGGTGATCAGAAATTTGAAGTGAATCTAGATCCTTCATCAAATAATGCTCGTGAAGAGATAGTCGGGGAATTCAACGTATTGCAGAAAGGTAAACAGGATGTTGAACTCACCTGTCTTGATGGCGAATCGGATTGCAAGTTCTTATGGATTGAGATTTATGGAGAACCGGTGACTGGGGGATCTGTGATTCGAAAACGTTGGAGGCCGTCTGCAGCTCACACTCGCTTCACCACATCCGGTTCCGATCGTCCAATCCGTTTGTGGGTAATGGAGATGGATGCACAGCCTGGTACGCTCGGATTTTATTCGCCCATTACAACACCATTTGGCTATTACGGCCCAACCTGGTTAGCGGACGGCAGGGTGAATACAAGTTTTAACTTTTCTTTGTGGTCCTACGGCCGAGGAAAAGATGAGCCACCCGTTGAGCAGTTGTCACATTTGATTGGGATCGGTAATCGGGAGGCAACCTTTGGGAGATTTGGTCACGAAGGTACAGGCGTGAAGGTGCGCGACTGGGAGCCACTCGCTGGGATTCAGGGGCAGACGCAGGTGTTCGCTTTGAGATTTGAGCCAGGAGATCAATACAATACTTACTACAGTTACTACTTCGATCAGTCACAGTGTTGTTGGAATCTATTTGGAATTGGTAAGCAGCATCGACGTGCCAAGCCAATTGATAGTCTTTGGGTTGGCAGTTTCGTAGAAGTTCCTGGACCTCCCCAAGTACAACGTACTGGTGTTTATCCTAGGCAAATGCGTTATCGCGGCTGGGTGATGGACGATGATGGGAATTGGTTCCGATTGAATCAGATGTCCAACGGTAATATTGACCGAGAAAGTGGACTGACCCATACAGATCGTGGTGTAACCAAGGAGGGTTGGTTCTATCTCGAAACAGGAGGTTGGGGCTACCGTCATCCAAATCCAGATGAACTGATCACCACGGACGAGCATGAGGATGCTGAGCAGCCACAATTTTTGAGTGTGGAGAGTGCGGACATACTCAAAGAGTTTTTGCCAAGAGTGGAAATACTTGGTGCAAGTGTCGAGGGTGATGATCTTGTGTTAAAGGTTGAGTTGCGTGAAGTGTCACAGGAAGCGGCTTTATACTTTTATTATGGTAAAAGTGAGGGCCTAACCTTCATCGATCGATGGGATCATTCGCTTGCCCTGTCAAAGGTAGACTACAACGAGGGTTCGGTTAGGGTTCCCAACTATTTTGAGTCCACTCCAAATGCAGGAACTTCCTACTTTCGACTTTTTATGAAGAGCGATTCGGGGCAGTACTGGTCGCCAAACACTTGGGTATGGGATTCGGATAGCGGGAAAGCAAAGATTCGCGAGTGAGTTCTCCCTGATTTTCACGCATCAAAGAATGCAACCTGAACACCCGCATAGAGTGCTGCCACAGCTAAAACGGTCGCTGCAATGGGGCCCGCCCACAATCCTATGAATGTATTGAGTGTAGCCTGGTCAGGACGGTGATGGGGAGTGTTGTCTTTTAGAGTTTTGCCGTTAGTCGGTCTGCGATGCGAGGATCCAGTACCAAAAGTGAATTCGAAAGGTGCGCCCTCTCTGCTTTCAAATTCGATTATCGGGTGATAGTAAGTGCGTCTTTCTTGATGGCCTAGTCGGCGCATTTGCTCATCGATACCTACGATCCGCCCTACCACGACGGTACCAAAGAAGCGTCTTCGAATGCTGAGCCAAAACCCCCATAAGGCGACCGTTGAGATCACAATGCCAATCACGATGAAGTAGTAACCCATGGAATTTCGCTACTTGTTTTGGGTGTTCGTGGGAGGATTGGCGTCGCTGATCATTTCGCTTGCGAGGTGTAACTATTGCTCGGGTGTTGTGCGGTATCCGATCGGACCCACTGGACAATCTCCGGATTCACGAAGCATACCGAAACGTTGAGCTTGCCAGAGTTGACCGGTATTCACCTCAAGTGCTGTAAGCCAGCCATATCGCCAGCATGCAGTGTCGATGCATTTGATGAAGTCGTAATCCAGTACTTCACCATCGATTTGTTCTGTGTGGCCGACAATCACTTGCTTTCCTGAACAATGCGGTCTGACATGGTCTCCCTCCAGTAATTGCCATCGAAGTGAATACGCTTCATTTTGTTCTATGGGTATGTCGGGGTCTGGACACGCGTGAGCAAAGATGTGGCTATCACTTTCATAGTATTCCCAACCTGATTGAATGAACGCAATGTGATCTTCTGGGATATCGGATAGTGTTCCGCCAAAACGGTAGGAGTTGATCATTGATACACCACCGCATTGCATCCAGTAATTCAATGAGGTTTCATCTTTGAGTGTGTTGAGCAAGACTTCTTCATGATTGCCGATCAGATGAATCAGCTTGCAGTTTGTACTTAGAGATATGAGCCGGTCGATGACTTCTTTAGTCTGTCGTCCCTTGTCAATGAAATCCCCCAGGATGATGATGGTGTCAGTCATGGTGGGTGAGATTGCATCCAATATCGTATCTAGAGCAAGATAACAGCCGTGGATATCTCCTATTGCAATGGTTCGATTGAGAGACACGTGAGGTGAAATCCTTAGTGGCCGTTTGTGACAAACTCGCAGTAGCTTACGGTAAAAAGTACGAGTCAGTTAGACTGCTCAGCGATGATGGATTAGAGCGACTCTTTAATCCGCCGGAAATCGTGA
>JAAXIK010000046.1:0-7438 GCA_012270385.1 Rubripirellula sp.
CATCGCGTAGATGGCCTTTTCGTTTGGTCCGTTCATCGGTTTTTGGACAGCAAATGATGCACTCGTCAAAAGAGGAGCACTCGTCATACCCGGTGGAGGGTTGTCGAGTCAGAAGCGTTTGCAGATGATCGCGGATCATCGATGCGCCATTCTTTGCTGCACACCGACTTATGCTCTCCACTTGGTATCAGTTGCCAATCAGATGGGTCTGGATCTCAGTGAATCAACGATTACTCGAATCATTGTCGCGGGGGAGCCCGGTGGATCGATTCCGTCCGTTCGTTCAAGGATCGAGCAGGGATTGCGAGCGAAGGTGATTGACCATTGCGGAGCGAGCGAGGTGGGCGCGTGGGGGTTCGGAGATAGCAAGGGTGAAGGAATTCATGTGATTGAGACCGAATTCATTGCGGAAGTCCTTCAGGTTGATGATTCAAGCCCACGGGGACGCCCTGTTCCGGAGGGGCACTTAGGAGAGCTGGTGTTGACTAGTCTTGGTCGATTCGGAGGCCCAGTGATTCGCTATCGCACTGGAGATAGAGTGAGAGCTTTTCGTGACCATCAAAAATCATGTCCTTTCATTTGGTTCGATGGCGGAGTTGTCGGTCGCGCTGACGACATGTTGGTGATTCGCGGGGTCAATGTATTTCCCAGCAGCGTTGAATCGATTGTGAGGGACTGTCTTGCCTACGCCGAATTCCGGATGATCGCAACCAAAAAAGATGAGATGGATCAGCTCGAGATCGAGGTCGAGGCTGATGAAGAGGGTGTCGACAAGTTAGCCTTAGCGTTGCGCGATCGATTAACACTGAGGGTGGATGTGCGACCGGTGCCGATCGGATCGCTTCCCCGTTTTGAAGCGAAATCACGTCGACTCGACGATCAGAGATAATGCAAGCAGCGGGTTCACGCTATACGTCATTTTTTAGCAGGTTTATCATGCAATCGGATTCCAAATCAAACTTTCATCTCGTTGGTTTACGCCGCGAGGGAGAGGATACGATCGAATTGATCTGGAACGATGGGAGAGTAGATCGATGGACTGCCGCAAAACTGCGTAAGCTGTGTCCATGTGCTACGTGCCGAGAGAAGCAGCGAGGTGAAGCTGAAAAGCAAGATCAGAATTCATTCATGCTTTTACCTGTCCTGACCGCCGCCGAGGCTGCGCCGTTGAGGGTTCAATCTATGGAGCCTGTGGGGGGATATGCCTACCGTGTGCGTTTCAGTGATGGACATGGTTCAGGACTTTATCCATTCGCATTGCTACGAGATGCATTTTCTAATCACGAGGATTAGACTTCGTGATGCATAAATTTCAGGATCAGTGAACCTGGTTGAGATAACGAACCACAAACGGACGGATTATCTTGTCACCAGTGGAAGTGACTTTTAGCGGATACTCAAACTGCTTGTCGCGATCTTTCTTAAAAATTCTTTTTTCACGGCCTTTTCCGATGCATTCTGTTAAGGAATAGCTTCCTCTTATGAAGAATTGCAAAAGCTATCGTTTTGCCTTGCAATTCTGCTTGACTGACATCAGGGCGAGAGGGTCTCTTGCAACGCTGCTGTCTGAAGGTCTCATCACTTCAAGATTGAAAAAAAGGTGTCGAGCCTAAACGGATCTTAGCGATGGTTAGAGATCGTGCTCTTCAGCAACTCTCAGGATTTTTCCTAACGTCCTTTAGATCGAGAGAAGGCAACATGAGGGTGTTGTTAAGGTGGTGGGCATGGATTAAAGGTTGTTTTGATCCTGTCGAACGACGCAAGCGATTAGAAAAACGCAAGATCAAGGAAATGGCTGATTTTTTAGAGAACAATCGGAAGGTGGATTCGGATGGCGATCATTGATCGAGAATCCGGTGGATTGTCCAGTAGATCTCTTCTGCGAAATCTTCGCCCTCGGCGGATTCGATCTGTAACATTAAATGTAACTGATCAACGGGTCTCAGATCGGGCACCGAAAGATCGATTGTTCTTTGGTTTGAGTGCACCTTGACTTCCTCCACTTGGAGTGACTCCACGCCCACTTGATCATCCGAGGGTCGGTACTGTGCTGAACCGTAAGATTTTCGCCAATGATAGTTCCAGTGTTTGAGGGTGAATGCCTCTGAATCTTGGCAGGAGTCACTGTTGATCTTTTCATTGAAAGTCAATTGCAGGCCACCTCTTATCACCTTGCAATCGACTAGCATCAGTGCCGGTTTGCCGGTGTAACGAACTCTTTGGATACCATTATCCTCAAGGCCGATACGTCCTCCGCCATTCCACCCTTGTAATCCGGTGGTATAAACTTGACCGTCCCTCGGATTGGTTCTCGCTCTCATGACTCCCGTTCGAAAGTTCAAGGGTAGCCTGACAATTGCACCTTGTAGGACATCTTCAATTTCCTGCGTCATCAGATAAGACATCCATCCTTTACCAAAGCTAGTGTGCAGCAGATGGTCATGAAGGGGGCCAAAGCGTTTGTCCTCTACCCAATGTTGTCCGCCTGACGAGTTATCAAACTCTTGAGGCATCCAAACGATTGGCTTTTCAAAAGACGTTGGTGGCACTACCTTCTCTAGGTCCACTTTTCCACCATCAGGTTCCCACATTCCAGGGATGGAATAGTTGGGTACCCAGCCGTAAAAAGTATCAGGCTTCAGGTAGTTGATTTTTGATGCCGGCATCCACTGGCCTTGATTGTCACTCCCAACTAGGCGGTTACCTGGCATCATGCCGAGACCGTTAGGTGTACGGAATCCAGTGCTGAAAGCTTCTCTTTGCTTCCCATCGTTCGAGATCTTGTAGATGGTGCCGGGTAATTTCGAGTCACTTCCGTGTCCACTCTTGGCGTAGTAGAAGTTTCCCTCTTCATCCGTCTGAAGATCAAAGTTGAACGCATGGAAGTTCACGGAGACATCGGGGTCTGCTGAAAAGCTTTCATAAAAATCAGCTTCGTCATCCTGATTCAGATCATGTAATCGAACCAAGCGATCCTTACACGTTACGTAAATCTGATCCGCAACAATGCGTAGACCAAAGGGTTCATAGAGTCCGGCTGCAAACCGTTTCCACCTTAGCTTCGTTAAACTTTCATCAACTCCATCAACGAGCCAAATGTCTCCCCCATACGTGGAGACAGCCATCCTGCCGTCAGAGAAGAAATCAAGTGCTGTCGTCCGGAGCCAGGAATTCCAAGGATTGGAATCGGGAAGTGTGAGCGTGTCCACGGCGTAGCCGCTTTGCTCTAAGCCGAGGTAGCCCTTGGTTTCTAGAACAGTTGGCCATTGAACGTTTCCACCCCGGGTCAACGACGGAAGATCTATGCCAGCCTTCGGAGAGGGTACGGATTCAAGGAATTCAGCGATCTGATCTGCATCACCATTTGTTTTTCCGACCACTCGTGTGATCGATAGCTTGCGGGGTTCTGAGGATTTTGGAATGGAAAGTACAACCCTGTTTTTCGAATCGATGCTCAGCAGGAGATTCTCTGTTGCGCCAGAGAGTCGGCATCCTACGATACGAGGTGACTGACCGGAGTTTTCTAACAACAGGACGGCGATTTCATCTTTTTCTGGGCCCAGCTTAACGTGAGTCTGAGTTGTCTCCTTGGTGGAGATCCAAGACCGTGCGACTCCCTCTTTCTCTGGTGATGCAATCACGAGCGTAATCGCGTTACCGGATTCCACTAAAAGATGCTGGGTGAGCCCTTCTTTTTCCGCGACCGGTGACTCCAGAATAGCACGCCCATCAATCTCGTAGCTGAGTACGATTTGATGATCGTACTGGTAGTAGCCTTTGTATCTCATCCAGTTATTGGGTAGTGGGCCGCGACTGAGTAGATTTTCCGTCGGGTAATCTACTTCTCCATCATGTCCCCATTTCCACCCACTCAAGAGATTCGACTCAATGCCTTTTGGGTTGACTGTCCCTTCTCCTCGATCACGTGCGTGTTGGGTCTCACTTACATCGAGGAAATCTCCTTCCCATACCGAAGCGATGTCCATGGTGTGCAGATTGTATGCAATCGAGTATTTACCCAGAGGTATGTTCAGCACACTGCTGTATTCTCTTCGCAATTGCGAACCCAAAGCAGGCTTGAAATCTCGTTCAACCTCTGGGCGTTCATCCCCGAGTTGAGTTCCTTTGGGAAGCGATTCCAGGTACTGATCATTAACCACGAAGTAATCGGGATTACTCCGTTTCATGAACGCTTCACGGAGGTAGTGAATGACTTGGTAACGTTCTTTGGGAGTCAAGTGTCTCATGGGAGCCATGAGCCCATTGCCACGTGTGAGGGTTTGAAACATCGAAAAGGGATCTGATCCAAATTTCATCTTCTCTGTGCCGAAAGCTCGTGCGGTCGGTAGAGACGGTTGATTACCGTCCCGGCCATGGCATCCGAAGCAATACCCCTGAAAGATTCTTTCACCGGTTTCAAAATCTCGGGATCTAAACTTGCGAATGATCGTTGCATGGTCGAGATCCTTGCTGTCGTCAACGACCGAGATTGCCGCGGGGCTCGGTTGTAGTTGCAATGCGGTTTCTTCTCCCCCTTCTGAAATCATTATCAAGTATTTCAGGAGGTCCATGAAATCTCTTTGTTCTCTGAAGGTGGTGAGAAGACCGTCGGGCATCCCTGACGTGTCCAAGATCTTTCTGCCTTCAATTTGATCCTTGCGAAGTGTGAGTGCTGCTCCAGATGATGACGTTGGAATGAGTGTGAGATCGACATCGGTCTCCTTCGCAATCTGACCCGTATGAGAAGTTCCATCATCCATCAAAAGATAGTGAGTTTCATAACCCTTCCGTATGGAGCGAGAGGGATGCGTTAAGGATTCCACCAAGTGGCGATCATCTACATATTTTGTCTCCGCGAGGTTAGGCCCTATGACTGCCCGCTGGCCATCATCCATGTGGCATTGAACGCAACCTGCTGGGGAAGTGAAGAAGATTACAGCTCCACGCTTTGCATCACCTCGCTCGCGAGCGATCCTCGCTATTTCCAGTGGAGGCGTGCTGAGGAGTTGCGATTCCAGTGTGGGGGCAGACCTTAAAACTTCTGCCAACAAGGGCGATTGCAACGTCATGAACCACCAGGTTGTCAGTAATATCATCAAGCTGAAATAGAAGCTTCGCTTGGGAGAGTTTGAGTTTACATTCATGAGTCAGTCTTGAGCTGGTTGATGACGCAAGGCCAATGTTTGTGGTGTACTCACGTACGTGATCGGCACGGACAAGAGTTTAACCTGAAGCGGGCGAATCGTGATTCCTGAGCCAGGGTTTTGAAGATAGCCCTCCCCAACCAAGCACCGTGGGATTTTGCTCACCTTCACCCTGGAAACGGTTGATTTCGTAGAGGGTATCTCCAAAATGGCTACAAGGGCCGAGGAGTCTGCCTCGGTTTACCCCCGGTTGTCGGGAAAATTGCTGTTTTCTCCGTTCTGGAGGGTCTAACTCCAGAAATGTTGTAGACGAATGGGGTCACAGCCGATACCTTTTTGACATGCCAGACGTTGGCATCCGGCGACGTGCCCGAGCGGTCTAAGGGGGCTGATTGCAAATCAGTTTGTCAGCGGTTCGAATCCGCTCGTCGCCTTTATCACCCAGATTCGTAGAGCTTCAATGATTGGGGAGCTCCACTTCTCGGGACTCTTTGGGGATATCTCTCTATCGAATCGGCGACTTGGCCGAGTGGTGAGGCACCTGATTGCAAATCAGGTCACAGCGGTTCGACTCCGCTAGTCGCCTCTTCAATGTCTCACCGTTTTTTGAATTCGGCAGTCGGTGAATTATTTTTCGCTAATCGAGAAGTTGGATGATGTGTCCGAAATCGAAGAATCGTTTACTGGCCAGCGTCTCTAATCCCGGCCAGCGTGTCTAATCCTACCCGGCGTCTCTAATACTGTCCCGCGTCTCGTCGCTCTGCTCCGGATAATGATTCTTTCAGAGCTGCTCGCAACTCTCTAACTTTAAGGGGTAAAGCGAGAAGTTTCCGTTTCGGGCCACGTCTGGCTCTCTTGATAATTAAAGACTGACGTCGATCGACGAGAAGAATAGAGGGGATTTGACTGGTATGTTCATCCGTGGCGAATTGATTGAAGGCTTCCAGAGCAAGCCCGCCGAGCTCCGCAGCACTGAATACAACACAATCAGCTGCCGGTTCATCCGTGGGCGTAAATCGAGCTAACGCTCGGTTGGGGTCTGAAATGACAAGCACGCGATAGCCTTTAGATTTTAAGCGTTCCCTCACCACGTTCTGTAGGGAAGCTTTCGATTCAACGAGCATCACGATGTACCCTTCGCCCTCATTCGAGGGTAGCCCTTCTTCTTCATATCCTTCTGTTGAATTCGACAAAGAGCTTTTGGCTCGAGGCCCTGCCGCTAAAAAGTCAATTGCTTTCTTCACTTCGGTTTGAAGCTGAGCCGCCGATTGAATTCTTTTTTCAGGGCTGAATTCCATGCATCGTGATACGATATGGGTCGCAACACCTGGAACATCAGGGACTCGTTCGTTAAGGGGTACCACTTCTTGAAATCGCGTCACATTCAGACGCTGAAGGCGGTCACGCGTTTCAGTCAGTGCAGGTTCACCCGCGATCATGTGATAGAGCATGTTTCCAGCAAAGTAGATGTCACTTCGCGGGTCATCTTTTCGAACGTTAGTACCCCGTTCCAAAGCTGCGTAGTCGATGGCGCGGACATTTGGACAATCCGCAACTTTTTCAGGATTATTTCGATCTGACAACGCTGCAAGCCCAAAGTCAACTAGCTTGGCTTTTCCATCTGATGAGATGAGCACGTTGGAGAGCTTAAGGTCACGGTGTGCAATTCCGAGAGAGGCGGCATGAGCTAATCCCGATGCGATACCATTCATCAGTTTGAGGGCGAGGTCCGCAGGTAGCTTTTCTCGGATCCTTACCAATTCACGAAGGGTTTGTCCTTCGACAAACTCCATGACAAGGAACGGATTACGCTTATCGGCTACAACATCAATGATACTAACAATATTGGGGTGTCTTAGTTTTAACCCCATTCGCCCCTCGCGCAGAAACTGCTCTAACTCTTGGACTTCATCCCTAAATCGTTTGCGAAGAACCTTTACCGCGTAAACCTCACCATCTTTTTCTGCCCGGTAGACCCGTGCAAACGTACCGGCACCGATCACATAGAGAACTTTATAGTCGCCATAAAAATAGCCAGACCGATCCCCCTTCAGAATTTTTTCCGTGTGGAGTGTTGTGACCAATCCACGAGCTTGGAAAACTTTGATCGTGTCCTCTAGAGAGTGATCGCCTGCCCCAAGTTCGTTAATGGCCTGATCAATAGCGCGACGTTCAGCAAGCCCGAAGTCAGAGACGCGTTGCGCGAACTGTTCGGAGGTCATGTCGCTCTTGGAACTGCGGGTTTAGGGGTAATGGGTGGTGGAGGCTTGGTAAGTAAGTGGTCCGATACCACA
>JAAXIK010000046.1:7448-8332 GCA_012270385.1 Rubripirellula sp.
TAACTAAACTCTGCAATGCGACATCGAAGTCGATGCTGCAAACATTCTACACGGAAAATCGACTGATTCGATCCTGTTAAAAGCTCAAGAGAAAGCAATTTGCGGCTGAATCCTGTCGATTTGGATCGGACACTCAGTTTGAAATTCGGTGAGATGCCGTTCGGCTTTGAAAGATCCTACGGGTATCCATGGGATATTTTTGACTCATAGGAATAGATCTTTGCGGTTTGGTGATCCTAATCGCTTGACCCGAGTTTCGTGTCTCCGTTGGCAAAGTAACGGTTTGAGTCGGTTTGTGAATTCCCAGAGTGTTAGAGGAGAAACCGCATGCAGGTTCTGATTGGATGATCACATCACGACTTCCTCGGTGACTGGGGTATTCAATCCCACACGATGCTTCGTGCTCAATGCCGCATGAGACCTCGAATTCCATCCCACATGACGACTCGGAGATGATGGGTGCAACATCGCACCCGCACTCCATTTGTTGTTCTCCAAAGAGCGTTTTCAGGCCCACTTTCATCCCCGTTCTCAGTGGGGTGCAGCCCCTGCAACGGGTGAGCGATGGCGACTCACAGTTTTGGCAGCCCGATGTGGTGCGTCTGGGAGGATGGTTGAGCCAAGGATCGATATACAGCTCACCGCAGCCGGTGCAGCTTCCTGAGGGTCCACCCAGCATCAGCGGTCCGCTGGCGGACTCACAGCCTGAGTGGTGAATCGTACATCCTGATGCCGTAATGAGTACGGCAAGGCCGGTGAATACCAAAGAGATTGAAAACCGATGCATTGCTAGCAGCCCCCTGTAAGTCTGACACATCAGGGTTGGTATCGACCTTTCAATCACTACAATCCAGAGATTCCATACAATCGTTACAAATTATCAC
>JAAXIK010000436.1 GCA_012270385.1 Rubripirellula sp.
ACACGAGTCTTTTCACTGTCGGAATGATTTTGATAGGGGCCAGAAGCCACGAGTACACGAGCGGCTTCATTGCGGAGGAGTCGAACTTCGTCGGTTAGCAGTGGCATTAATGATTTTCGAGTGATGGAGGGTGGAGCCATCATGAACAGGTTGATCGCTGCAGCTCGAACGAGAGGCGATTCAGATGATTTCTTGAGAATCGAAACGGCTGCGGGGAATGCGTTAGGAGTCCCGCTCGCTGCCAGTTCATTGAGCGCCGATGCACGAGCGATTGCAGGGGTCTGAGCATCGGATTGATTCGCAAGCTTGAGCATGGCTTTGACGGATGCCGTGATCTCTTCTGGGTTTGAAGAAGTGATACCCGCACGGTATCTCGCTATCGTCTCTGAGAAATGTGGAGGTTGCTTTCGCTCTTCGCCGTACCATTTTTCACAAGCGTCGTCACACCACTGATCGGTCTTGGCGACCAAAGCGGCAATCTCTTCATCACCCTGCTCGGCTTGCTCAATCCAGTCAGCGTATTCCTTCAGGCTCTCCTGTTTCGCCAAGGGAAGCGACTTCATTTGATCTTCCACGTGGCAACCACTGCAGGCATTGGGGGTGCCAATCGAGACAGACAAGTCAGGTCTGGGAACACGAAGGCTGTGGTCGCGTCGTGGATCCACTGCCATGTAGGTTCGCTCAGGCATGTGGCAATTCACACATTTCGCCCCTTCGGTGCCGGGGACGTGATGGTGATGAGAAGGCACGTCATACTTCCCAGCGGCGTGTTGATGACAGGATGTGCAGGTCTCGTTGCCTGGATGTTTGAGCTTCAGGGAGTGTGGGTCGTGACAATCCGTGCAGCGAATTCCCTTGTGGTACATCTTGCTCTGGACAAACGAACCGTAGACGTAGACTTCGTCTTTGATCTGTCCGTCAGCAAAGTAGGTGTCTTCCTGAAGGAGTTCGAGTTGGAAATGATCGCAATAAGAGTCACCGGCTTGGAATGCGGTGTCTAATAGCCCGCGTCGACTATGGCAAGGTGCGCAAGTTTGTAGTTGAGGTTCAGCGTCTTCTCCTTTCAGTTCCGCTAGACCGTAACCGTGTCGACGGTCCCAGAAAACCGAGTTGGAGTTTGCGAGTTCGACGTGCAAGCTCCCTGGGCCGTGGCAAGCCTCACAACTGACGTCGATTTCAGAGAATGTCGTGTGGTACTGATTGGTCTTCGAATCAAAGTTGCGTTTCAGATCGGTTGAATGGCAATCCGCGCACATGGTCTGCCAGCGTTGTCCGATCCCTGTCCAATGGAGTGGATCATCAGGCTCGAGCTTGTCGGTAACATCTGGGGGTCGCAGATAAAACCATTTTTTCTTGGCTGTGTCCCAACTGATTCGAAGGACTTGAACTCTTGGGATCTCATCTTCTTTTGTTTCGTCGGTGCGATCGAATTCCACCATGTATTGTTGAAGTGGCTCCACTCCAAACACGTACTTGACATGGAAGTCTCGCATTTCTCCATCTTCTCCCTCCGTGTGAATCATGTAGCGTTCGCCATCGCGAAACATTCGGCTCACTATGCCATCGTTCTCGAATGTGGCGTCATCAAAATCCGCTAACACCGTTTCTTCTGTGGCAAGGTCCATCGCGAGGTCGTGATGAGAGCCTTGATAGGAAGCTGCCTCTTTCTGGTGGCACTGAATACAGGACGAGCGACCTACAAAGGTGACTTCCACATCCTCTGGGTGTGCTGACCAGAAATCCTGGAATAGGTAGCCGGCTACCAAAATGAATAGACCCAAAGCAGCCTGAGCAACGCGGTGTTTCAGTAGTAGAGAGAGAGCAGACAACGTAGACGCTTGCCAAAGGGTAGGGAGACCATCAGTGTTGGGATTGTATCACAACGCGTCCGCTTTTGATCCCCTTTTCGGGAAGTCCCTTGGCTTCTGTCAAGGGAGTGCAGTAAGTCGCTTTGAATCATTCGCTCGTTGTTTTGCGTTGCAACAACACTGCCGCTTCTTCCCGCATTTTCTTGATCAAGGCAACTTCAGAGGGCGTTAAATTCGACAGCTTCTGCATCAATCGGGCGGATCGGAGCAACTGTTCAGCGACCTTGACGGCGTTTAATTCATCGTTGGACGTGGCCGTTTTCAACTCATTTTCTTCCGGCAAGAGAGAATCCAGCCGGTCAAACCCTGAGCTGGCAGCCAACTTCGATGAGACTGGCCCTGTTTCACGCATCATTCTCAGTGCATCATCGAGGATCCAGTCACCCGTGGCAGCTTCTTGTATCTCTCCTTGGGAGGCTTCCTGAAATAAACGCAGTGCTTGTTCATCAAAGGGGGTAGATGCGATTTCCAGCGTCGGCGGTTCCAGCGTTGCCGGTAAGGGATACCCAACACCTCCAACCTGTTGGATCTGGTGATTAACTTTGGGGCTATCCTGTCTTGCTTGTTCCCCCACTAAATCGTGAAGCGGATTCCTGTTCGCGAGAGTCGGATTTTGAATGTCTCTTCTTTTTCTAAGTCTGATTTTTCGACCGCCAAGTAGGTGCACTCTGCTTTTGACTGCGGGTTCGGTATCCGTTTGGAGATCACCACGTTGTGCGACCGCCTTCTCGTTCTGCTCATGAGGTTGATCATCGGAGCCATAGAGAACACTTGGGGAGACGATCAATGTCCCCAGCATCCAAAGAAAGACACGGCGAGCAAGTGGTGTCATGATGCGAATCACTGTCGCTTGCGGGCCTTGTGATGGGCTATCCGTTTGGGAAGCTCGATTCCGTGCCGCCCATTGGCGTCCACGAGGAGAGATCATCGGTTGGCGCAAGCTACATTTCAGCTTTTGACGGGGACTGTGAATGAACATCTGGACTGCCGATCGACTGCGGTAGGGGCTGATAGAAGTTCGGCGTGGGGTTTGTACCGACGATCGGAAACTTAACCTATCTGGTCGAATCGGCGAAGGTGAGTTTCCAGGCCTACCCAGAAATAGAAGAGCTGCTGGATGATAGCATTACTTGTTTTTTCAAGTTAGCTTCACTGTAAGCTTCACTCGGAGATGGTCACAACACGAACGTCGCAAACGTTGGTCCCCGTCGGCCCGGTCATGAGAAGACCACCCGTTTGTTGGAAGAAGTGATAAGCATCATTGCGATTTAGAAAATCCAAGGGATCGAGTTCGAGCTCCATCGCTAGTTGATGAACCTCTGCATTAAGGAATGCTCCTGCAGCATCGGTTGGACCATCCTCGCCATCGGTTCCTCCCGAAAGAATGCATACCTTTGACCACTCACTGGGCGTCAGCTGGTGTTCCCGCAATCTTTGGTAGGCAGCGAGAACGAGTTGTTGATTCCGTCCCCCGCGGCCACGTAACCTTTGATCGCAAAGTACAACCGTGGGTTCACCTCCTGAAATGAAAGCCGTCTTATGGCCAGTGACGTCAAGAGTAGGTTGATCCCCGGATGAATCTTGACCGCTCTGGCTCTCGCTTTTTGCGAGCGACTTAATCGCCATCTCGGCCAAATCCCGTCCAACCTCCTCCGCAGTCCCCTCGGATTCGGTTGCGGATTCGCATTGGGTTGTGTATCCGAGGTCCGTGGCGGCCCGCTTTGCGTTGCTGACTGCGGAAGCATTGTTGCCGATGACAAAGGTGAGTGCTGTTTCAGTCACTGGTTCCCTTGGTGTGGACGTGCCTTTTGGTGTGTCGGTTGACTCGAGTTCGACACCCTCACAGGAGTTGATCCTGTTTTCTATCGACCGATAAATGGATATCGAAAGTAGTTCATGCGGGTCATGTTTTCTCAGGATTCTCAGAGCATCGACAGGTTGAGTGGTGTCAGGAACCGTCGGGCCCGAAGCAATTTGGTCGATCGGATCACCAATCACATCGGATAGAATGAGGGTGATCAATCTTCTTCCTTTGAATGCTCTCAGCAGGCCACCGCCCTTGATTTCGCTGAGGTGTTTGCGAACCGTGTTGAGTTCGACAATATCAGCGCCCACCGAGCTCAAGAAACGCGTAACTTCAAGCTTGTCTGTCAGGGTGATGTCTGAGTTAGGTGCTGGTAGCAAGGCACTGCCGCCACCGGAGATCAGTGCGATGCAGAGGTCTCTGGGGCCGGCAGAGTTCACCAGCTCAATAATCTTTCGAGTTCCGTATACACCCGCCTCGGTGGGTTCATTGAGTCCGGCGGGTCGTGCGGGGTGAGTGGTGATCCCGGGGAGTGATAATTGCGTTCCATCTGGAACATTGATCCAGCCCACCAGGGGAAGGCATGTGCCTATCTGATCCACTAGTCCCTTGGCCATCGCAGATCCAGCTTTTCCCGCTCCAACCACGATCGCTCGCTCGAAGTCAGAGAGTTTTAGTGATGATGAGCGCAATCGGAGTTGATCGGGTTCCACTTTTACGAAGTTGCGCACCAGGGGCTTCGCTTTTACCGAATCCAGGGCCGCATGCCAAATCTCGACTGCATCTTGGCAAGGATTAGTTTGCATTTTGGCTCCAATCCGTAGGGGCTCGGTCATGAGGAGGCTGAACACCGCCTCTCCACATTGTGGCCGTTTCCAGAGGGAGGGCAAGCATGAAATGAAGTAAACGCGATCAATGTTTACACAACGCAAACCCCATTGGGAATCGAGTTTGCCCGCTGGCAGCAGTGACTGCTATAACCAACGCTTATGAATGAAGAATCTGAAATTCCTGACCGCGACACACTTGCCTCCGAGTATTTTGAGCGGTTGCCCTTTGATCCCTATCCCGTGCAGGAGGAAGCACTACTGGGATACTTCACCGGTCAGCAGGGCGTTCTTGTTTGTGCGCCCACTGGAACCGGTAAGACTTTGATTGCTGAAGCCGCTGTGTATGAGGCACTGCGTACGGGTCGGCAAATGTATTACACGACCCCGCTGATTGCGCTGACCGACCAGAAGCTGGATGAATTGCAGCAGTCAGCAATTCGCTGGGGCTTTTCGGAAACGGACATTGGTCTGATCACGGGTAATCGAAGGATTAATCCCGATGCACCCGTGTTGGTTGTTGTTGCCGAAATATTGCTCAACCGCCTTTTGAATCCGGATTCATTTGATTTTTCGGGAGTCAGTTCTGTCGTCATGGATGAATTTCATTCATTCAATGATCCCGAACGAGGTATTGTTTGGGAATTGACATTGGGTCTGCTCCCCGCTTCCGTCCGAACCCTGTTGCTGAGCGCGACGGTGGGTAATGCACTTGAGTTCACCTCATGGCTACGAAAAGCACATCAGCGAAACTTGCAACTCGTTGTTGGCACGGAGCGGAAGGTTCCGCTGCAGTATGAGTGGGTTGGTGATGAATTACTGCCTGATTTTTCAGAGAAGATAGCAGAGGGTGATGAGGTTTCTCGACGCACTCCCTCTCTGATGTTCTGTTTTAGTCGAGCTCAATGTTGGACGACTGCTGAATTATTGAAAGGGAAAAAAGTAATCGATAAGCAGCGGCAGGGTGAACTGGCGAACTATCTAAATGAAATGGACTTCTCCTCGGGTGTCGGACCGAAACTCAAGCAGCTTTTGATGCGAGGTGTGGGAGTTCATCACGCTGGCGTATTGCCGCGTTATCGTAAGATTGTTGAGTCTCTGTTTCAGAAAAAACTTCTCGCTTATTGCGTCTGTACGGAGACTCTTGCTGCAGGAATCAATCTGCCAGCCCGCAGTGTGATTTTGCCCAGCCTATTGAAGGGTCCCAAAGGTAAAAAAAAGCTTGTGGAGATTTCTTCTGCACAGCAGATCTTTGGGCGTGCGGGTAGGCCGCAATATGACGACCGAGGTTACGTCTTTGCACTGGCTCACGAGGATGACGTAAAAATTGAACGGTGGAGAGAGAAATACGACTCCATACCCGAGGATACAAAGGACCCTGGATTACTGCGAGCAAAGAAACAGTTAAAGAAAAAGATGCCAAAACGCCGGAGTGAGGAGGCGTATTGGAGCGAGCAGCAATTTCTACAACTGCAACAAGCGGATTCAGCCAATCTGGCTAGTCGCGGCCGTTTACCGTGGAGGTTACTCGCTTACCTCCTCGGGAAGGATTCGAGCGTCGAACCCATCCGACAGATGGTGAACCGTCGATTGCTTGATGGCAAAGGAATTGAAGAGGCGCAGCGAGATTTGAATCGAATGCTGATTACCTTATGGTCAGCGGGTTATGTGGAACTGGATCCGAAGCCTCGGCCGGCTGAGCCCAAGGCAATGACTCCGGGAAGTTCCAAGGCATCCGGTAATCAAGAAACAAAAAGTGATCAGAGACCTCCGGCGACGGAGGGTTTGTTCGGTGAGATTCTTGATCAGATGCGACCAGCCATGGAGGAAGAAACCAAGTCGGTTGCCGAGTCTAACTCGGAAGATGAAGCTTCTCTGATTGAGAGTCGCGGGTATGAGGTGCGTGATTATCACCCAGCGAGTGCTGAACCCACCGAACGCTTGGATAGATTGGTTCATCTGCGGAGTATCAATCCGCTTTTCGGTGTCTATCTGGCGGATCAACTGGCTATCGCAGACCCCTTGGAACGCGTAGCTGCCTTGGAGAGTGTCTTAGAAGTTCCGGGTACCGTTGCCAGGCTAGCTCGTGTTCCGTCTCTGGAAGAGATGCCCGCGGGCACGCTTGCCACATCACGCCTAGATCCACAACTTTTGCAACTCGGATTGGCAACGGCAGAAGAGCTTGGAGCGAAGGCTGAGGAAGATAATGAAGAAACATTTGAAGACCGCGGTTTTGGAAGAGTAATGTTTCAGGAACCCAAGGTCTGGCCTTTGACCATCGGAGAAAAAATCCTCCGACTCTTCCGCAATGAGTATCCACGCGTGCATGATGTGCGGGTGCGACCCGTTTGGATCGTCGGCGAGTTATTGGAATTCGGTGGCGATTTCAACCGTTATGTGACCGCAAAGAAATTGCAGAAAGAGGAGGGGATCTTGTTTCGGCATTGTCTCCGTATGATTTTATTGTTGGACGAAATGGCTAACGTTCCACCTTTGGAAACCACCGTCGAGACATGGGAGAAACCTCTTGATGATTTAGCCGCTCAATTGACTGAGGCATGCAGGAAGGTTGACCCACAGAGCACGGATGAAGTTCTGCTGCAGCCAGATTCTGAAAACGATGCGTTGGTGGTTCCGGGGCGTCGAAATCCGAACGCTTCGTGAGCTGTGTTCGCTCAACTGCACCCTGTTGGAGATAGCTGTGGCATTTGACTACCTACCCATTATTAACGGTCAAAGACGCGATCCCCTCGCACATTTATCTCGTCTGGTGCTTTGGGTTGTCAGTCTTGGTTATCGCGTGGTTGTTAGGCGTCGGAATCGCCGATTTGAGGCGGATTCAAGTGCCAGCCATGCTGCTGGTGTTCCCGTTGTCAGTGTGGGAAATCTCACGACTGGAGGCACAGGAAAGACACCCATTGTTTGTTATCTGGCAGCGTACTTTCGGAAAATCGGTGTGCGAGTTGCCATCGTCTCCCGGGGCTATGGGCGGGGAGAGGCTGATGCAAATGATGAAGCGTTGGAGTTGTACGACCGTCTTCCCGATGTTCCTCACCTGCAAGATCCTGATCGAGTCGCTGCTGCGGCCATCGCAGTGGAGGAGTTAGAGGCGGAACTGATTTTAATGGATGACGGATTTCAGCATCGTCGATTGAGACGCGATTTAGATATTGTGGCGATCGACGCAACGAATCCTTTCGGTTTTGGTCACTGCTTACCCCGTGGCTTGCTTCGTGAACCCATCGAGGGTCTACAACGTGCCCACGCTGTCTTGCTCACTCGCTGCGATCAAGTCGGTAGGGAAAGCTTGGAGAGGATCACTGCAGTGGTCCGAGAAACGGCTGAATCACTACCGGTAATCAGGACTGAGCATGTTCCCTGTGCCTTGTTTGAATATCCAGAAAACCTGCTCTCGTTGAACGAACTCAAGGGTCAGAGAGTAGCGATTCTCTGCGCCATCGGTAATCCTGAGGCTTTTGCCTCCACCATCCGCAAGGTTGGAGCCGATGTCGTTGCTTCGCGACAGCTTGCTGATCATGATCCGTATGAGCCTGAAACCGTTGAGCAACTGCGCAATTGGGTAACCGAATTGGGAACCCGAGTCGATCAGGTCATTTGTACTCATAAAGACCTTGTGAAATTACGCACGGACCGACTTGGCGGGCGGCCCTTACGAGCTCTGCAAATTGAACTCCGTATCGTCGATGGGGAAAGTGAACTGTTAGCGCTACTTGAATGCCTGGGCCAAAATCAGGACCGTGTGAATTGAACTGGCTGGCTGGCTGGCGGTGCAGAACTCA
>JAAXIK010000136.1:0-4443 GCA_012270385.1 Rubripirellula sp.
TGTAGATGGACTCAAATAGATCTGGAAGAGCGTCGCCATCCAGGTCAGCAATCCCAAGCGAGGTGGTGAATTGATCTGTGTTTTCACCGAGATCCAGTGTGGCGTCCCTAAATGTGCCGTCTCCGTTGTTGATCAGGATTCGGTTGGTACCGAGGCTCCCCACATACAAGTCCATCCAGCCGTCTTGATTGATATCGCCGGCTGAGATTCCCGAGCCATAATGTCGATTTTCGGTATCCGCATAGAGAGTGACGTCGTTGAAAAAGCCTTGCTGATTACGCGACAAGAGGTTCGTACGTGTGCACTGATTGGTCGGAGGTTCCCCAGATCCCTGGGCGAAGTATAGATCCGGCCAGCCATCCTGATCGTAATCAATGACCGCGATACCACCGCCTATTGACTCATGAATCGGAATGGATTCAATATCGACTCCTTCGTCGGTATACCACTGGAAATCAAGTCCGACATTCGATGCAACGTTGATTAATGCGGGGGTCGCAATTGGCTTGACTTCAAGGCGATCGGGCGTTGCTTGGCTGGTGCTTTGATTCGCGGTGAGTTGATCGTAGGGAATGCCTAGAGAGAACGATTGCAGATCCGCCCCAATCATCGCTGCTTGTCGTGACATGGACCTTGCATCGGCCGAAGCGAGCAGGGCATTTCGCTGCTGTGAAATATTTTGAAGTTGTTGAAAAGCGGAAGATGGGAAGATCAAGCCGGCCCAGCCCAGCGACTCAAAGGGACGCTCAAGTTCCAGGGTTTGTCTCATGAGCTCCTTGCGAATTTCAAGTCGGTCTCGGTTAGCACTTCGTGACAGAGCTTGAAGGTTATCCGATGTCGCTTCGGTTTGAGCCATCGCAACCCCTCGACGGCGATATTGCTCAGCTTGTTCGGCTTGGCCCAGTGCATCAAATACTTTGGCGAGTCGCTGCATGGTTCGTCGATCGGTCGGATTCCTACGAATCGCTTCCAGCAGACACCGAGCAGTGGTCTCGTAGTTTCGGCGGTCAAAGAAGTAGATTCCTAAAGCAGCCCAATACTCGCCAAATCTGTCTAGGGCCGCGGGATCGATTTTTGAGTGCCACGCCGGAAATTCGTCAATGGATTGTGTTTCTCCGAGTAGCCTGCCGACAAGCGCTTGACCTGCTGGTGATAGATCATTGCATTTTTGCCAGCTTTGAAGAGGGTTTCCCGCAGTGCGGTATTCCCCCTGAGTAAATTGCCATCTGGCGACCCCAAGTCCGTTGGCGAACTGAGTCTCGATCTGTTCGCCCGTTGGTAGAACCGTTGGGAAAGCATCGGTTCGTCTCATCAGTGAGTTCAGTTCACTCTCCGTTGCCTCACCTGCACGGCACAGCATTTCAGCCTGCAACGACGCCTGTTCCCGTTTGCCGATCCGATTCAGGAGTTGCCAAGCACGATGTCTCCAAAGCCAGTTGGTGGGATTTGCATCGATTGCATCTTCAAGTAGTTCTGCTGCTTCCGCGAACTTTCGCAAGCGATACATCGATTCCACCTGCACATCGATGGCTTCACGAATAAGCCGCGAATCGTTGGGGATGCCGCTGGCGTATTGGATCGCGAGCTCATTATCGCCTCTTCCAAATTCCGCTTTTGCGGCAATCAATGCTGCTTCATGATTGTTTGGATCTTGAAGCAGTGCCTGTGATGCTGCTTTTGCTGCCGCATCCCATAGTCGTCTTGAAAGTTTTTCTCGCGCTACGGCCAAATGGTCAATGGAGGTCGAGTCAGATCTGTTTGTTTCCTCGGTCACTTCCGCTTCTGAATTCGCCTGTTCGATCGGATCTGTTTCTGCCGAAGACTGACAACCTACCAGTGTCAAAGACACCAGAGCTAACCACGCAAATGACTGTAATCTCATCGGATTCGCACGGAGTCCTAATGGCTTGTGATTTTGAGATGCTCTGTTCACGGTTGCCCAGTGATCTTTTCGGTTTAATTTGGATGGGATGCTTGTCATCTCTTGAATGATTCCCGCTGATTTTCAATCAGTAAAAGTTTCGTGTCCACCTCGGGAAGATCAGTGAACTCTTGCTTCTCACCCGAAGGCCAGTCAACGGTAATCTTGTGGATCTTGTTCTCGCTCCCAAGCCCGAAGAACGCAATTGCTTGATTACGACCAAAAAATCCATCTCCCGCAGTGACCCATTCAGTTAGAACGTGGTCCTGTAAGTGAACTTGGATACGAGTGCCGATGCCGTCTCGTTCGCTCGTGGTTCCTCTCACCTCAATTTGGATCCAATGATGAAGTGTTTGCGTCTGATTGATAAGCAAGGCAGAATTCTCCGACTGATGTGTTACCACGAGATCGGCCTTGCCATCATCGTTCCAGTCGAGTCTCGCCAGGCCGCGGCCAACATGCTTGCTAGTCCAATAGCCCGATTTATCTTTCACCTCGCTGAGTTTGAATTGATCACCAAGGTTGGTGAAAAGTTGCGCCGGCTGTTCATAATTCCGCCTAGTGGCCACTGAGTTCTCGATGTGCCCATTGGCGACGACAATATCAAGATAGCCATCCAAGTCGTAGTCAATGGCCTGAGAACCAAAACCGAGAACATTCTGACTCGGTTCAGATAACTGGAATTGCACATTCATATCACGAAAAAAGCCATCCTCGTTTAAGTAATGGCTGACGCTTTCATTCTGGAAATTAGTAATGTGAAGATCCATCCAGCCGTTGCGATCAAAATCACCAGCAGCAATTCCCATCGATGCTGTCTTGGCTCCACTGAACCCATAGGCGCAACCGCGAAGCATTGCGCTGTCCTTCCATGGTGATGTATTTCCGGTGTGGGACCACCATTGATTCGCATCGACGTCATTGCCAACAAAAACTTCGTTACCGGGCAGGTGATCAAAGTTGGTGATGACGACACCCAGTCCTGCTTTGGCGTTTGAAGGATTCTCACTCAACTCCTCGAAAAGTAGCGACCCATCTGGCTGCTGTATCACGACTCGATCATATGCGGATTGAAAATCTTTCGGCATCAGTGTCTCAATGACCTCTCCCTGCTGATTGCGGCGAGGTCTCTTAGCCAAGTCAGCATCGTGAAGGTAATTCACCTCAAAGAGATCCGGTAAGTGGTCACCATTCAAATCCCCGATAGCAAGAGATGTGCTCATGAGAGTCTTGTCATCTCGGTCGTCGATAGGACACTGGGTGAAAGTTCCATCACCATTGTTGATGAGAAGTTGGTTGCTCCCAATGTTGGAAACAATCAGATCTGGGAAACCGTCTTGGTTCCAGTCTCCGGCTGTGGCACCGAGTGAGTACTGCAAAATATCGGTTTGGCTGTTGGCTGAAATGTCATGCAGGGCATCATCGGCACTCCGATAGAGCTCATTGCCTTCTGTTGAAATAAAATGAGGCGGATCCGCCGCGCCCTGAGCAAAGTAGAGGTCGGGGTTGCCAGGGCAATGGAAATCCAAAACGGCTCCCGCGCCTCCAACGGATTGGTAGACGGAGAAACCACGTTCTTGCGGCTCTCGAGCGATTCGATATGCGTGTTGGAGACCGACTTGTGCAGCCACGTTTTCAAACTCAGGATAGGCGTCTGTCCTTGACCGTGATCGGCTGGGCTCTTGCTCATTCAAAATGATTTTTGATTGCAATAATTCCAAATCAGGTAACGGGAATGCATCCATTTCGATTCCGCAAATTCGGGAACGCAAATCAGGGAAACTTGAATCTGACTGAAGTACGGTAGTCAGTTGAGATTGCAGTTCTTGCATTTCGCTTGGTTTTGCGTTGCTGCGGAATCCAGCAAGCAATCGCCATAATGCTGCTTCGGCGTTCCTGTCGATGGATGCAAGCTGATTTGCGAGACGAAGCATTGACTCGGTATCGGGTTGAGTGGCATCCGCAATCTGATTGTTCTCTTGAGCGATTGCTTTTAAAGTCTGAAAGCGTTTTTCAATGTCCGCAGCGTTCTCGGTTTTTTCAAGAGATTCAAGAACTGATCTCAAGCGACTGATGGATCGGAAATCCGTTGAATCCATTGCGATGGCTTCCAGCAATGCGCGACCCGCTTCGGGTAGCCGATTCTCCTGCATGAGAACTAGACCCAGAGCTGCCCATTGGTCTGCGTATTTTTGGGAGTCTTGATTCGATCGTTGCATCCATAGTTGGATTCCTTCTGCATCTTGAGCTTCCGCAGAGGCTCGACCAAGTAAAGCGATGGTGGCAACTTCCGTATTACCGCTTAGAACACTCTCTTTGAGTTTTTGGACTGCAGCGTTGTAGTCTTTAGACGAGAAGTCTTTCCGGGCCTCAGCTAGTTTACCAATTGGCCAATAAGGTCTCTTCCCGTCGTTGCTTGATCCCAGCGGTGAACTGTTCGAATCTTTGGGATCGTACATGGCATCGCTTAGGTGGATCAGTGCATGGAGTTAAACTTGCAAAACATTGACAAGGCGGCAGAG
>JAAXIK010000136.1:4453-8277 GCA_012270385.1 Rubripirellula sp.
AGTTTTCGATGAGCTTCCGCTGCAGCGGGAACCGCCTCGATCACTTGCAGGTACTTGGTCTCTGCATCATCAAAGCGTTCTAACTCAAAGCACCAATCTGCAGATTGACCTAAAGCTGGCAGTCCGGCCTCTGGATGATCAGCTGGAATCGCTTCCATGTACTCGATCGCACTCGACAGATCCCCTGATGCTGCGACAACGCTTGCGAGACGGAAGATCACTTCCACATCATTTGGATCCGAAACCAGAGCGGTTTTAAGAACGGCTTCAGCAGATTTAAAATTCCCTTTATTTACTTCACTCTCAGCGCTTTCGATCAGGTTTTCCCGAGAGAGTGGTTCCTTTTCCCCAGTTTCCTTGCTGTTCGAATCCTCGCGGTTTTTCGGTTCAGCGAAATCAATCTTTTGATCCGATGTCGCGTTGCTGGAATAAGTGGATGAATCACTTGTCGTGGTTTCTTGCTGACTTCCCTGATTGCATCCCGATAATACGATGAGGATCGTCAATAGCACTGTTTGGAAGGATGAGACGCCGTGATTCACTGACAGTCCCCAAGTTGTGATGAAAAGAATGGAAGCATCGAATCTTGCATCGATCAGATGGATGGCAGGTGAAAACTCTCACTTTGATTTTCTATCACCAAGATCCTTTGGTCTACTGTGGTGCTTGAAATAAGTTGACTTTTACCCGTGGGCCAATCGATCTGGATGTTTTGAACCTCATCGGCTGCACCTAAGCCAAAGCAGGCAAGATTGTGGTTGCGGCACAGGTAACCATCGCCGGCAGTGATCCATTGATGGAGTTCCTGTTCGGCAAAGCGAACTGTGATTTTAGCACCAATGGCGTCACGTTCCGATTGAACGCCAACAAGCTGGATCTGCAGCCAGTGGTTGTTCGATTCGGTTGCACCGCGAAGCAAAGCGGAGGGTTCGTTGATATGGGTGACGACCAAGTCTTCACGGCCGTCATTATCAAAGTCCATTTTTGCTAAAGCTCGTCCTAGATGTTTTTCCGTTGCATAAGGTGAGTCATTGGTCCATGAGACTTCTGTGAATCGTTTGTTTTGATTTCTGAAAAGCTGGAATCTTTGTTTGAAGTCACCTGACATTTTTTGATAGTTGTCAATGTGGCCATTGGTTACGGCTAAATCCAAGAATCCATCCAGGTTGAAATCGATACTCTGACTGCCAAAACCGAGGACGCCGTAACTCGGCACTCCAAGGCGATATTGAGCAACGCGGTCTTGAAAGAAACCATTTTGAGATAGGTAAAGGCAGGCGTTTTCGTTCTGGAAATTCGCTACGTGCAGATCCAGTGATCCAGATCTATCAAAATCGCCGCTTGCAATTCCCATGCTAGCCGTGCCACCGCCATCAAATGAGAAAGCAGCGCCGCTAGGCATCGCGATGTCTCGCCATTGAATCTCACTTGGATCGTTATCTACAGTCGACCAAAGTTGATTGGGTGATTTGTCGTTCCCAACAAAAATCTCATTCAAGCCGTCTCCATTGAAATCTGCAACCACAAGCCCAAGGCCACGATAATTGGATTCGAGTGTTGTTTGCAGTTCGGCAAAAAGGATCTGTCCTGTTCCATCATTCAAACCAATCCGGTCCGCTGCAGGTTGGAAATCAGCAGGGCCAACTGCTTCGATTACCTCACCATTTTCAGCGCGTTCAGGACGCAAGTCGAGAGTTCTATCGTCTATGTAATTGGTCTCAAATAAATCAGGGATGGTATCACCGTTGAGATCAGCGATGGCCAATGATGCGGGCATCACCTGTTTGCTCTCGGCCCCCGGGAGAGGTTTCGAGCTGATAGTACCATCACCGTTATTGATCATTAGAAGATTGGGGCCAATATTGCTTGTGATCAGATCGGGTAACCCGTCTTGGTTCCAATCTCCCGTAGAGCACCCAATCGTGTAATGGGTGTCACCCACCTGTGCTTTTGCCGCCACTTCGGAGAAATTGCGGTCACTATTTCTAAAAAGGGAATTCGGTAATTTGCTTTTGAAATCCGGCGCATCCGCTGCACCTTGTGCGAAGTAAATATCTTGCATGCCATCGAGGTCATAATCGATGATCGCGACACCGCCTCCCGCTTGATGGTACATCGCGAATCCTGATTCAATTTCAGAAGTACTCAATAGAAATTGATGATGGAGTCCTTTTTCCGATGCAACATTTTTGAAGACAGCAACAGCCTCCGAGACTCCACCTCCAGTCGGGTAGGTCTTTTCCGCTCCGATGATCGCCGTTCGTAATTGATTCAGGTCGGGTAGGGGATAGATTGTATTGTCCATTTCACAGAGTCGAATCTCGCGAGAAGGGAAACCCCGCTGATCACGAAAAAGTTGTTCTCGTTGTTGGTTCCAGCCGTTAAGTACATTGGCGTCGAGTCCTCGGTGAAATGATTCCAGCATCTTCCACAGTACTGCTTCGGCGTTACGTCCTAAACCTGAAAGTTGTGATGCAATCTCATCCATTGCATCCACGTCCGGTGTTTCAGCTTCGGAGATGGCATTGTTGGCGAGCAAAACTTCTCGATTCGCTTTCCATCGATTCTCCCATCGTTTTGCTAATTCCGTCTCACCTGAGACTTCCAGCATTTGGTGGAGACGATTCATCGAGCGAAAGTCAGTGGGGTCACGGTCGAGGGCTTCAAGCAACGCTCGGCAAGCAGGTGCGGCTTGTTGTTGGCTTGCTAGAAAAGTACCAATGGCGGACCAATATTCTGAATATTCTTCTGCCTGTGGGAATTCATTGGCAAGGTTCAGCCAATTCTGGAATTCTGAATCCTCCTGCGCCTCAGCCAAGACCCTGCCGTAAAAGGCAAATACCGAGTCCGGTATTTCGGGTGCGCCCGCACCATCAGAGCGATTGCCAAAAGAATCACCAAGCACCGCTGCCGCCTCGGAATAGTTCCTCTGAGTAAACAAGATTCGGGCGCGGCCCCAACTGTTCAAGGGAGAATAATCGGTGCTGTCCAATGGATTATTTTCATCACCCAATGCAGCTGAATCTTGGGCGTTGATATCTGCTTCCGCATCAGAACCCTCAAGACTGCCCATGGCGTCACTCAGTACGACTAAAGCGTGTAGCTCATCTTGACGCACATCTCCCAATTCGCACAGCTTTCGAATATGTCTTGCTGCTTCGTGACGCCGTCCTTGTCGATTGAAAAGCATCGCTAAGCGACGATGTGCGATGGATGCATCGGGCGCGAATTCGAGTAGCTTTAGATACCTTGACTCCGCTCCTCTCAGATCTTTCAGTTCCATGCACCAATCAGCAGCTTGTCCTAAGGCGGGTAACCCTGCCTCAAGATCATCTGCGGAGATGGAATCTAAGAATTGGATTGCAGATTCCAGGTCTCCAAGGGAAGCAGTGAGATTTGCAATCCGAAAGATCACTTCGGTATCACCAGGTTCCGAGAGTAGTTGCTGCCTGAGAAGTGCTACCGCTTCCTCTAACCTCGATTAAGATTCCAGTTGCTCCACTTTGTTGAGTCGATCCTGCCTTGCGATCTGGAGCTCAGGCTGCGGGGCCTTTGCATCTGTCTCGCTTCGAGTGGTGTCTGTGGATGCTGGATTGCATCCCATCATTATGGCAGAGGTAATCAAGAATGCGGTGATCATGGGGGGGGTGAAAAGGAGGCTTGTGCCATGAGGCTTTATCCTCATCCGATTCACGCCGATGCAAATCTGGTTCTGTCGAATCCTTTTCAATCTTTTGCTCTTCTTTCGAGGATCTTTGGAATCGTGCTCATCTTAGATGGCGACCATAAAGGTTACTCATACAGATCGATGAGGGTGCATTACG
>JAAXIK010000122.1:0-7179 GCA_012270385.1 Rubripirellula sp.
GATGGAAAACTAGCGAAAGCACGAGCAGGATGCGGGAGATAGAAACTGAGATCCCTGTCGTTGACCAAGCCGCACAGAATCGTTTCTGAGGCTTGCATACCCCAACGATTCGTTGTCGTTCATTCGAGTGGCCAAAGTTGCTCATTACGTTTTTTTCTCCGCAGAAGCGTGCATCAAGGATCCCTTATCATACCATTCCCCAAGGACGCTACACTGTTCACCTAAGGTTTGACTGTGCAAACAAGACAAGAAACCGATACCATGACGTGCCCCGAGGGGGTCTTTTTTTCAATCAGCTCCCACCGATCTACTGCTCCGTGACTCGAATTGCATCCTTCCAGCACCTGCTACTTTTCGCGTTGGGTATCGCTTTGAGCCATACCGAATTCAACGGGACAGTTGCCAATGCAATGAAGCCCATGGGGGATGATGTTGCGGTTGGAGCAACAAACCCATCAGCTGATTCTCAATCGGAAAAAGGGCTGAAGGCTCAACCCTCATCTCGAACGTTCACGTTGCCAGGTATCAAAATCAATCTTCACGAAAAGACGATTGATCTTGATGCGACCGTTTGCATGGACAGCGGCCCATTGGAGTTGGTTGCCTGCGGCGAAGGCACAAAAGAGCACGAATCGATCGTAGCGTTGAAATCTCGAGCGATGCATATCCATACTGCCTTGCTTCTCATCGGAGCCAATCATGGACACCCTGCAATTCGTCGCCCTAAGGTAGGGGAATCGGGAATCTGGGAAAATCTCCCGCCCAAGGGAGATTCCCTGGAAGTTTGGTTTTTAATCACGGACCAGAAAGATGGCGTCACCGAAAAACCGATCACCGAATTTGTAATTCAAACGAAAGATCGACCAGATGAAGTGAACGGAAGCATTGTGAATTCACCCCAAGACCAAGAACGAATTCGGATCGGTGAGGCACAAAGATTTCCGAACCATTTTTTGTTTGCGGGCTCACAACTTCTGAATACGAAGTCAGGTCCACGTCGTTACTTGGCCGACCAGAGTGGTAACTACATTTCGATTGCTACCTTCGGAGATGAAGTACTGTGTCTACCTTTTCTGGAATCAAAAATCAACGATGCGTTAACTTGGCAGATCAAACCTAATACGCTTCCAAAAGTAGGAACTGAAGTCACACTTCGGTTAAAACTCAAAGAAACCGAATAGCACATTGCTGTTTGTAGAAACAAGGAACCATCGAGATGAGAATCGATAGACTCTTTATGGTCATCACCATAACCTTCGCTGGACTCCTTTCATCTCTGGTGGCTCAAAAGCCCAGCGAAAACTTCTACAAGAATCCCCATGCTCTCTTCTCTACGCGCCCCAAGGAGGACAGCTCATTACAGACGATTGAGCGGTTTGGACCGGTAGGACTCGGGATCGATCTTATCCAACCCGCTTTCGTTATGAGAATTTCCAAAGTCGAAGAAGATTCACCCGCTGCGGCAACGGGGCAACTGAAACCGGGACAAATCATTGAATCCATCAATCACCAGGTGTTGGCTGACATTGATCCACGTATTCAGTTAGGGAAGATCCTCGAGGCAGCTGAGGCTACAGACGGTGTGATCTCACTGAAGATTAAAGGTATACCTCAAGCTGTGGTCATCCGAATACCGGTACTCGGTGCGTACAGTTCAACGTGGCCATTAGACTGTGAAAAGTCGAATCGAATTGTGCGACAGGTCGCAGACTACCTCGCGCAGCCCGATGCAAACCAAGGTGTTGCCGGAATCGGCATGCTCTTCTTACTATCGACAGGCGAAGACAAAGATCTCGCACCGGTGCGGCATTGGGCTCGATCCGTAGCGAACAAGCCATCGACTTATCCTTGGTATCTCGGTTATGGAGGCATCCCCCTATGCGAATACTACCTCAGGACGGGTGATGAGGAAGTATTGTCGGGAATTCAAAAGTGGGTAGACAATGCGGTCAAAACGCAGTACCTCGATGGTTGGATCGGTCGAGGAGGGGTGAGCCCCACCTACGGCAACGGACATTTGAATGCTGCGGGAACTTCCGTCGTCACGTTCTTCTTACTCGCCAAAGAGTGCGGGGCTGACGTACCGGATCATGCTCTTCAAGGCGCCCTCGTTCATTTCTTTCGCTATGCCGGTCGCGGAGGTAACCCATACGGAGACCATCGCACCGAAGCAGGGTTTGTGGACAACGGAAAAAATGGGCTACTTGCATTTGCGATGGCTGCAGCGACTGCCCTCACCCCGAACGGCGAAAAATCGGTTTATGCTTCAGCGCGAGATGTCTGCGCTATGCAAAGTTTCTACACCACAAGCTTCATGCTTCACGGGCATACCGGCGGTGGAATTGGTGAGATCTGGAGAAGTGCTTCAATGGGGCTGCTACACTCGCGCCGCCCAGAACAATACCGCGAATTTATGGATCACCGAAAATGGCATTACGACCTCTCCCGACGTTTTGATGGATCTTTTGGAATCCTCGGAGGCGCGGGATACGACAAGGAACTATGGGGTGTCGCTTTTCCACTGGCTTACACCATTCCGCGGCGCACACTAAGAATCACGGGAGCTCCACCCACAAAATACTCCAATGCATTTCAATTACCCCATCAGCCTTGGGGTGTTACCTCCGATAATGATTTCTTGTCACTGGAAGCAGCAGCAGATGCGAACGGTGATGTCGCGGACCTGACTACTGAAACATTAGCGAACGACTCCAGCATGGCATTCCTCCGACGATTTCACGGGGAGGAACAACCCACTGACGAAACCATCCGCTATTACATTCAACATCAGGATCACAACATACGCTTTGTCGCCGCGAATAAGGCGATTGGAATTAACAGCGGCTACATTGGGTGGCGATCCCCTGGCGGTGAGGTCCGAAATGATTTGGTCATCGAGCTACTTAGACACAAAGATGCAAGAGTGCGGCGGGCCATGTGGCTTGCCATTCAAACACGATCTGATGTGATGAACCGTCAGATCTTTGACTTGGCGATCGAAGCAATCAGCGATCCTGATGAGGCATGGTCCGTGAAAGATCCTTTATTACAGTCTCTGGGACACGCGCCATCAGATTGGATTGCCCCTCACGTCTCCTCCATCATCCCTTATCTCAATCACCAAGATTGGTGGCTGCAAAACGCAGCTTTGGTCGCGCTGACACCCGTGGTTGCTGACTCTCGAGTCTACCAGCAGGTGCTACCCGCAGTCGGAGAATTAGTCCGATCAAATCAGCGAACCGCCCTCACAGCGGGTCTGTTACCGGCGATGCGGCAGCGTATCCAGGCAGCGGGTCCAGAAATTCAGCAGTTAGCGAAGGAGACACTACGGGAGGCTTTCGTTGACTTCGCGGGCGTAACTCATGAACCCGGTGGTCAAAATGTCTCCGCTACTTTTGATGCTCATCTTGAATTCATCGCCGCCTCACTAGCCGATGTACCGGGCGGTCTAGATGTACTCTACGAAGTGGCACGCGAGCGTCATCCCGATGAGATATTACCTTACCAAGAATTCTTCCTCAACGCCGATGCGTCACGGTTGGGACCGAAGCTGAGATCTGCAATCAAGCCAGTGATCACGGAGGAACTCATTCCGGAGTACATTGGCCTGAACCACCCCAAGCTACGAGAGCTGGCGACACTTGAAACACAATCTCTATATCCGGGTGGGTCGAGGGATTCGATATCCGAACTTGCGATGCTCCATGATCGTGCAGGTAATACCGATTACAATTGGCACCTTTTCGCTGACTTGAGGGAAGCGAAGTGGTTCTATCACTCATTTGATCCCATCGAAGCAGAGCGAGTACCCTTCGATCAGCTAATCACCCGTTACCGAACGGTCACACTGCCCAATGGAATGGAAAAGTGGTTTGAAGAATCGTTCGATCCATCAGCGAAGGGCTGGAAAACTGGACAGAGCCCGTTTGGTCATTACCAAGGTAAATTACCTAGCGGCCCAATACACAAGTGCAGCTCGTCTTGCCAAGGGCCCGGCTGCTTTGGGGGCACACCTACTCGCACTCTTTGGGAGAAGGAAGTGCTTTTACTGAGAGGAAATTTCAAGCTGCCACCACTCAAGGAAGGGCATCGTTATCGTATCCGTGTCAATGATGGAGATCATGTAGGCGCGGGTGGCGGTTATCAGATCTACATCAATGGGCGACCGCTCGCTGAGGCAACCCATTGTGTTGGACGTGGTGGAGGGGGACAGCCAAAAGGTGCATTAATCAAGAAAGATTTCATTGAGGATTTCCGTGACGGGCAGGTTACCATCGCTCTAAAAACCTTCTTAAGGTTTAACGACAAATACAAAGTCAAACCGAGCGAGGCAATTTCTCAAGGTAAAATCAGTATCCATATGGAGGAACAGAAACTCCCACCCATGGGTGACGACATGATTCTGAAGTCAGCCAGAGTCGTCCCATTTTTAAATTCTCAGTGGCAGGCGGCTCAAGATCCGAATGACCGTGAGCGACAAAGTGCTGCTGCCAAGTTTCACTATGAGGGCGAATTCATCCTCGAGCAGAGAAAGATCTGAGTTTGGAAAACAATGGGGGTTGTAAAGACCATTCAAGATTTCCAGCCTGACCAAAGATTAGATCCCCGACGCGCTCCTTGGCCTACTCTCGAACTCAAGGACAAAGGAAAGACAGATCAAGCAACAAGGATCTGGTCTAAACACTTACTATTGGATTTAACAACCTTTGAAGCCTTAGAGATGAAACAACTTGAACGACTTGGTGATGATTACTTGTTCATCGAAATGGGAGGCTTCAGCACTCGACACCCCGTTGACTGGAAGTCAACTTGGGTCGTTCTCCAACGACAGTAAATCAATCAGGTTTCATGACATAAGGAATTGAAAACTGATGCTGATCACGATCTTTGACAATGGAAGTCGATTCACAAAGTGATTGACTGAGAGGATCATAGGTACGTACTTCAATGCGATTACTGCTCGGAATAAAACGCATTACCCGAATGCCACCCTCCCCATAATCAGATAACAGCTCGTGAATCGGATTCCCGTGCTCTCCGATTGACTCTTGACGCATGGCTTGCGTGCGACTCTGGTCACCACAACAAACCATGAACAGGTTGGGATGTAGCTTGAAACACTTATCCCACATCTGCTGTGGTGAATTTCCGCGATCCCCATGCCTTTTCGTCCACAGCATCCTTCCCTTTGGGGCGTCAAAATAATCTTGAGGCTGCGTCGGCTTATCCCGCGGACCTAGACCCATGTGAGTGGTAATGAGTGCGCGTCGATCACGATAATGCTCCAGCGTTGAATTTGCCCAATGCAAGACATTATCGGGAGCGTTACACTCCAAGTGCAGATAGATGAATTTCATACCTCCAGCCTCAAACAATTGCAGGCTATTGGAGTTGTTCCCGGAAATGCTCTGAGATCCGTTTGGATTTTCAAAGCAACCGCCATACCAGGAAAATCTTTCAAAATGAGCTTTTGGGAAAAACTTTTGATAGAGGGACGAATTTCCATCCCCCGTCATATCATGATTGCCAACCGAGATTCCATAGGGCACTCGTCCATGAAGCTTGTCCATGCACCCCTTGGCGATCGACCACTGAGCCGGGTGGTTAACATCAACGATATCACCCACATGGCTGACGAACTTGATCCGCTGCTGCTTGATATTTGCAGCAATCCAATCCGTCCATTTCTCAAAAATCGGGTTAGTGACCATGCTTGAATCGTTAGCTGCTCCCTTCGTTCCACTTCCCTGATACCTCTGGGTATCGGGAATAATGACAATCGAAAAAGTGCCTTCCGGGGCCAGTTCCAATTGATTGGGATGTCGCTTCTTTGAAGTTGGATCACTCACCAAAGCAACTCGCGTACTTCGAGGCTGGATGACTGTGGAGCCTCCAAATTGAGATTTTGGTGGGAAGTGAAGTCGACCGAATTCATGAGCCAATTCGATCTTTGAAGATGCGGACGACACGTCTAACGAACTAGAATAATTATCATGAAACCGCGTGGAACGATTGGATTCGGCGTGGACATCATGATGAAAGAGCAACACCAAGCAACCTAGAAAAACCAGACGGAGTAGTTGCTGGTGCCGCTGGGAAGAAAATGTAATCTTCATGAGAGTCAAATTGAGTTTTGGTAGCCTGTGCGAGTAAAACGACCAAGGAAATCAGCCAAGGAGCGGACCATTCACGCTAATCCAACGTGAAATGATGGTAGCTTCAACCAAGAGGTTCAAAGCAGCCTGGCGTGGCGGTCCATCATACAGTGATTTGTAAAGCTGTTTTTACCGGGTTGGTGTCTGTAGGATTAGCACATTCGGATCGCTGCTATACAATCACGAGGGAAATCGCTGAACGCCCGCCGCAGGTGACGAGAAAATCGACAGGGGACTCTCGCTTTCTCTAGCTGTTCAACGCAATAGGCAATAAAGTAGCAAGGGATTTTCAGCCCAAGGATTCTTCTCTGGGAAGCTGATACGCATTTCAAGAGGACGGCCGCAGCGGCGGTAGAGAGTTACGTACTTCAATCCCTCATCCCAAGACCCTTAGAACATCAGACCTGGAGTAGGTGTGTCGTGAACAAGAAGAAAAAAAGTCAGAGCAGTTTTGGTCGGAGGGATGTGATTAAGGGCGCCGCAGCAACCGGAGTGGTCGCAGCAGTGAGTGATTACCGGTTTGCACATTCTTTGAGCACGACACCGTCTCGGTCTGACTTTATTCGACAAGAGAACAGCAAAAGCGGGACACGTGATTGGATGCTGCGACAAACCAGGACCATCCCTGGGAAGATTAACAAGCATCTTACCAATGGACGCTGTCGCGAGATTGAAGGCTACTGTAATGCAAACAGCTTGCGAGTCGGCGACACGCTAAAAATCATGGTTAGCGCGAACCCAGAGTCGAGTTTCAAACTCGAAATCTTCAGGACAGGATACTACGGCGGCACCGGCGCCAGATTGATGAAAACTTTTGATTCGGTGATGGCCAACACTCAGGCGGATCCTGACATTGGTGATAACTATGTCCGCGAGTGCCAATGGGAGCCGACCCTTGAATTGGAGATCCCGGAAGATTGGCCGAGTGGCGTTTACCTAGGGAAGATGACTGCTGCTCGCAGTGGAGTACAAAGCTACATCGTCTTCATCGTTCGAGATGATCGTCCATGTGACTTTCTCTTTC
>JAAXIK010000122.1:7205-35771 GCA_012270385.1 Rubripirellula sp.
AGTTCCAAGCGGAACGGTAAGCTTCAATCGACCCTATGGTCTTTTTACTCATCCAGTCAATCCACTAAAAAAATCAGGTGGGAGCGGGGAGTATCTGCCTTGGGAATTTCCACTTGCTTTTTGGATGGAGAAACATGGATACGATGTGTCCTACATTTCCAATACCGACACTCACTCCGATCCCAAGGGACTTCTAAGAGCGAAAGGCTTCCTATCCGTGGGGCATGACGAGTACTGGAGCTTGGAAATGTTCGACCATGCAATCCAAGCTCGTGATGCTGGAGTTAGCCTTGCATTCTTCGGAGGGAATTCTGTCCTATGCGTTGTACCCATGCTGCCATCGATTGATGGCACTCCTCACCGTAATATCCGTAGGGAGGGATGGTTTCTACCGATGCCGGAGAATATCTCTCCGGCAGAAAAAGAAAAACTTCTCAGCCGATCCCTCAACGACAAACAGTTCGAACCGAATATGGGACCTGATGGAGCTCTTCTGATGGGTGGTCGCCTCGATCGAGAAGGAAGCGGGCGTGGCATTGGGGCGGGGGACTGGACCTGCGCCCTGCCAGAGCATTGGCTGTTTGCGAATACCGGAATGAAAAAAGGTGATTCCATTGAAGGTCTGCTGGGCTGGGAATGGCATGGAGCTCCAAGAATGGATCTACCCGGCATGCAGGTCGTTGCAGAAGGTGACGCGATGACTCACGGTAAAAAAGTGGGACGTTATGCTGCAACGCTCTACGATGGACCCAAAGGGAATGTTGTGTTCAATGCGGCAACCATATGGTGGGCCAATGGACTCTCCAGTCCTCCAGGTCACAAAAACCCCTCACGTCACGGAACGGCACAACAGGGACCTGACCAGCGTGTTCAGCAGATCACCCACAACCTATTTCAACGAATGCTTGGCTAGGAAAAACTCGAATGAATAGGATCATCTCATCACTGTTTTTCTGCTTTCACCTAGTCATTGGATTCTCCACAACCCAGGTATTAGAAGCTCAGGAGAGGAGTCAAGCCACTCGCCCACCCAACATTCTTTTCATCGCAATCGATGATCTCAATGACTGGACGGGGACTTTGCAGGGAAACCCACAGGCAACGACTCCAAATCTGGATCGCCTTGCCTCGAAAGGTATTGTTTTTACCAACGCGCACTGCGCGGCACCAGCATGCGGTCCATCGCGATCTGCGATTATGAGTGGTATTCGGCCATCGACTTCGGGAAACTACATCAATAAAAGTTCTCTGATCCACAATCCAATCTTGAATCAATCCGTACTCCTACCCGAGTACTTCCAGCGAAATGGGTACTTCGTATGCGGAGCCGGTAAGCTCTTTCATGGGTACCATTTCAACCAAGAACTCAAAGGGAGAGGATTTGATGAGTACTACCCAAGCAAGAGGCAAGACCTACCGTCTTGGAAAGGTTTAAGATTCACCTCCAGACCACCATTAGGTGGATGGACCCAAAGGGTTGACTGGGGTCCCTTACACCCTGATGTGACGGTTGATGATCACCCGGATGGTAAAACAGCAAATTGGGCGTCAAAGAAATTGCTGAATGGTAATTTGAAAGAGCCTTTCTTTCTTGGTGCAGGTATTTTCCAGCCGCATCTACCCAACTACGCGCCTCAAAAATACTTTGACAAATTCCCGTTAGACAAAATCCAACTTCCTGAGGGCTACCTTGAAAATGACTTGAAAGACGTACCCGCCGCACATGCCAAGATGGCTCATAATCCTTGGTTGAAACGGATACGAGAATCCGGTCAGTGGAAGCCTGCAATCCAAGCCTACCTTGCATGCACGGCAATGGTAGATGATCTCGTTGGTCAAATTATTGACGCACTCGAAAATTCCAAATATGCCAGCAACACCATCATTGTGCTGTGGAGTGATCACGGTTTTCACCATGGTGAAAAAGGGCGATGGGGAAAATACTCCCTATGGCAACGTGCCACGCAAGTGAATTTGATCTGGGTTGCACCCGGTATCACCCGGGCAGGGTCAACCTGCGGTCGCCCTGTCAATCTTCTGGATATCTATCCCACTCTTGTCTCCCTGACTGGGCATACTCCTCCGCCCGATCAATTAGAAGGTAAGGATCTAACCAAACTGATGAAAAACCCCAAGGCGGATTGGCAAGAATCCACCGTGACCACATTTGGTTACAAAAACTACGGCGTCCAATCAGAAAGATATCGATACATCATTTATGAAGATGGTTCTGAAGAGCTTTATGACCATCACTCTGACCGCTGGGAATGGACAAACCTAGCGAATCGACCCGAATACGCCGATTTGAAAAAAAGATTAAGAAGACAACTTCCTTCTCATCACCAGAAGGATGGGGTGACTTACGAGATAAAAAACTGACCTTCATGACGATAAAACGGGATCCAGTGAAAAAGCTGTTCTAAAAAGAGATAAGAAGCCCACACTGCTACTGAATCCGTGATGATCTGAGCGGAAATACGGACTACAATGGGATATCGGAAACGCACCGAAAACTTGCCAAGAAAACAGCAAATGATTCGACTCGCTCTTGTAGTATTAAGTATCAGCCTGACCACGGGTTTTCTGTCCGCACAAGCTGAAGAATCCTCTGAGTATTCCAGAAAAATCGATCTGACCGTAGGAAATCAATTGAGGCAGATCGGTCAGGAAAGCCGAAAGCCCGTTGATGACTACACCTTCTGCCGAAGGGTTTATCTCGACGCAATCGGACGCATCCCGACGGTTGACGAATTGGACAGCTTTATCCAAGACAAGGATTCGGAAAAACGGTCGCTGCTTATTCAACAACTTCTTGAATCCAAGGGTTATCAGAGCCACTGGTTCAATTACTGGGCTGACCTACTCAGGGTCAAATATGTGGGTGATAAATTACATCATCCGGGTAATTATGCTCAGTGGATTAAAGAAGCTCTTCGAGAAAACAAGCCCTACGACCGAATGGCTCATGAGTTGATCAATGCCCGAGGCCCACTCTACAAACCGGGCAATGGAGCCACTGGATTCTACGCACGTGAGTCAATGCCTCTGGATCATCTTGCTAACTCAGTAAAAACCTTTCTTGGCCTGAGCATCGAATGTGCTCAATGTCACGATCATCCCTTCGATGTTTGGACACAGAAAGATTTCTACAAGCTGGCCGCATTCAGTTCGCGAACGCACTTGCGTGTGGATCCCACCCCTGACCTTGAAAAGAAATATGCCAAGGATCGGAGGATGCTTAAGAACAAGAGTTTCGATGAATGGATCGTCTATCGCGAATCGGTTCGTGTGAAACATGCTGCGATTCACGGCAACGGCACGGGCTACATGCGATTACCGCATGACTATCAATATGAAGATGGCAAACCCTTTGAGGCAGTGGCAGCGGATGTTCTCTTTGGAAAAATGCCAGAATTGGATCACCAACTTACCACAGCAAAGCTGGATACCCTTGAGCAAAACAATGTCGGACCTCCCATTAACTCACGAGAATCCCTCGCCGACTGGATGGTCGCACCGGAAAACCCATTGTTCACCAAGTCGATTGTCAACCGACTCTGGAAAGAGGTGATGGGCACAGAACTCGTAGGCCCCTTGGGAAATTTGTCAGTCGATGAAATGGGCAGGCATCCGGAACTCACTACACTGCTTATCCAAACCATGAAAGATTGCGGCTATGACCTCAAAGCATTCTTAGGCGTTCTTTTCAACAGTGGCATCTACCAGAGTGAAGCCATCGCACTTACCTCGGACGCTCCAGAATATGTCTTCGATGGCCCGATTGTCAGAAGGCTTTCAGCAGAAGCGATTGTCGACTCCTTCCTCTCCCTGAAAACAGACCAGCCAGATCAATTTGTTTCCACCGAGTTTCAGTGGGATGGATTCACTCACTTTTATGACAAATCCCGGAAGATGAACGTCCAAGACTTCGTTGACTATTCCGTTAAAGGTCCCGGACGAGGTGCCTTCCAAAGACGTGAAGAAGAGGAAGCAAAGAAACGCAACGGAAACAACGGCCCGAAAAACCTATGGCGTGTATCTCGCTACGCTCACGTAGACGGCGATCATCCTGTTGCCATGCTATTGGGCAAGTCGGATCGCGAGCTGATTGATGGCGCCAACAAAGAGCCAAATATTCCACAAATCCTTTTTCTGATGAATGGCGATCTGGAACAGGAAATCACCAGGGCACTAGACACCTATCTCCACAAGAAACTGCAGACAACGAACAGCCCCGATCAGCGGATGGAAGTCCTTTGGAAGGCAATACTCGGCCGCCTACCCAAAGAGAGTGAAAGAACATTAGCTTCCCACAAAACAGAAGACCTAATCTGGGCTCTTCTTAATTCAAACGAATTCCGATTCAACAGATAACCCCATGAAACGCAGAACTTTTATTCACGGCATCGGCATGACAGGTTTGTCATTGCCATTCCTAAACGTAGCATCTGCAGCAACACAACCACCGAAGGCCAAATCGGTCATCAACATCTTTCTATCAGGTGGCTTAAGCCAGTATGACAGCTTCAACATGGAAGTCGATCCTTCGGTGATCGCGAACTCAAAGATCATCGAGAGCAACGTGAGCGGTGTCCGAGTCAGCCACTACTTCCCGACGCTCGCAAAGCACATGGACAAGCTTCTTGTTATCAATTCCATGAAATCGAATCAGGGTGCTCACCCGGCAGGGATTTACAAGATGCTGACCAGCTATGACCCCAGGTCATCGGTTACTCATCCAGAGCTCGGAGCTTGGGTCAGCAAACGCCTAACACAAGAGCGGGACAGCTTGCCAAACTTTGTGAGCATTGGCAAAGGCAGTGCAGGTACCGCAGGTTTTTTCCCGGGACAATGGGCTGCATTGCCTGTCAAGAATACCAGTGCCGGCATCGACTTTGTAAATCGTCATTCCCTAGTCAATGAGAATCAATTTGAGGAACGCCTGGGGATTCTGGATTCGTTGAATCAACAATTCAAACAGGACTTTGGAAGTAAGGACTCTCAGGCCTATACCGATACCTACCAAGGTTCACTCCGATTCATGAATTCCCAGGACATCGATGCTTTCAAGCTAGATCATGAAAACGAACACATTATCAAGCTCTATGACAAACAGGAATTCAGCCGCAGCTGCATGCTGGCGGGAAGGTTGGTTGAACGAGGAGTTCGTTACGTCAAAGTAGAACTCGGTGGTTGGGATTATCATGATCAGATCTACGGAAAATTGCCGGGCAACGCGAGCAAACTCGACAAAGGTCTCTCTTCTTTACTGATGCATCTGAGCCAAAAAGGACTTTTGGAATCATCACTGGTGGTGGACTCGACAGATTTCGGGAGGAAGCCAGGAATTAATCCAAACCAGGGACGCGATCACCATCCTGACGGATTCACCTGTCTCTTAGCAGGGGCAGGAGTCAAAGCGGGTCAGATCTATGGCACAACCACCAAAGACGGACAAGCCGCCGCAGATCAGGTGTTGGATGTGATTGATTTCAACGCAACGATCGCTTGGTCGCTCGGTATCGATCCTTCAACAGAAGAAAACTCCGCAAGTGGGCAACCCTTCAAACTCGCCAATAGTGGTGAAGCTCGCACCGATTTATTCACCTAATTGATCGCGATACTTGATCAAGCAACACTCGCTTTCATTTTGAGCAACCTCATGAAAAGTAGATCCATTGCGATCCTTATCGCTCTGTGTTCAAGCCTGGCAACTGAACAGGGACTGGCCGAGAAACACACAGCGCAACGAGGATCGTCACCAAACATTGTTATCATCTACTCCGATGACCACGGCTACACGGATCTAGGGATTCATGGCATCGATGCCAATGTCGACACACCCAATATGGATGCGTTGGCTAGAGGCGGGGCATTAATGAAGTCTGGGTACAGCAGTGCGCCGCAATGTCGCCCATCGCGTTGTGGACTCATGACTGGAAGAATCCAAAATGAGTTCGGGTTCGCCAGCAATAAGATGGATGCGGGAGAAGGCATTGGAAACCTTCCCCGAACGTATCCCAGCGGCACAAAAATGGCAGGCCAACCACTCCTCACCATCGCTGACCGATTAAAGCAACTGGGCTATGTGACTGGATTCTCAGGTAAATGGCACTGCGGACTCAATGATGACCCCAAGCATCAATACGACCCACGAGGCCGGGGATTTGATGAATATTGGGTTGGCTCGATGACAACGGGAAGCACGAACCTGGATCTTGAGGGCAACCTGATTCCCCACCAAAAGAAATCAGACTGGCCCCCCGAACTTCAGAACCGTGTGATTCTGCAGGGAAAGTTTGCCGAGAGTTTCATCTCTCGCAACAAAGACAATTCATTCTTCTTGTATTTTCCGATCTACGGTCCGCACGTACCGATGATCAGAAAGAATGATCCTTACTACAAGGATTTCCCGGCACATGACTATCCAAACTACAACGACCAACAAGATGATCATCGACGACAAGGACTCGCGCTGCTGAAAGCCATGGATGATGCAGTGGGTGGTGTGGTAGCAAAGTTACGTCAACTGCATCTTGAGGAAAATACTCTCATCCTCTTTGCAGGAGACAATGGCGCTCCGGGTCGATTCGATACGCCCCTGATTGGTAGCTGGAACGGTTCCAACAACATTCCCATGAGAGGCCCGAAAGGCACGCTGCACGAAGGGGGAATCCGTGTCCCCATGTTTGCCCATTGGAAAGGTCGCATTCCCGCTGGCCAGATCATTGAAGAAATGGTGACCACGCTTGATTTTACCGCAACCGCTCTCGCCATCGCCGGCGGCCAAATCCCCACAGAGTTTGATGGTGTCAACCTGATGCCACGATTGACCGGAGAAGTTCCCGTCATACGACGCGACCAGCCCATGTTCTGGGATTTTTATTCTGGACAAGCGATACGCATCGGTGATTGGAAGTTATGGAGAAATTCGGCCACGACGGTTCTGTTCAATATTGCCAAGGATCCAGCTGAGCTTACCAACTTGATTTGGCAGCACCCTGAGCGTGCGAACGCCATGTCGAAAGCACTCGATCAGTGGACAGCATCTTTACCAGAAAACGCGAGGTACAATCCTCAGGGTCGAGGCGCAACCATGACGCCCGTGTTTGCAGGTGCACCAGCAAACACATTACCTGATCCACGGTACCTGTTACCCTACGACAACCCCAAACCCACCCCTTATCCTGCCGAGGTTATCTCCCCGGGGTCCCCAAAACCCGACGCATGGCAAATCGAAAAGCCAAAGGCCAGCACTCCTGCTCCGAGCAAGATGCCAGTGAGACGATCTCAAGACGACTTCTTCAAGGCTCGTGACCGGAATCAAGATGGGTCGATCACTCTGGAAGAATTCATCGGAAATCCGAAAGGAAGAAATGTTCCAGTCCTTACCACCCGATTCGCAAAACTGGACGCCAACTCTGACGGCAAGTTGACACTTCAAGAACTGAAATCCTCACCCTAGTTCACCGAATCAATCCAACGAACAACTTGATACCGCTGTTATCCTGATCCCTGCTCGTGCGTCAGTTGTAAGGCAGTAGTAGGATTTCCGCTTACGGGATCCTTTAGCCGACGAAAGAAGTCAATCACTCACTCAAACCGGGAACCTAATGATGGCATCGGTGAACCGCAGAACGATCCTCAAAGGTGCTGGAGTAGCGATTCCATTGCCACTTTTTGAATCGACACAAGCAACCGCATTGACTTCAAAGGTTTCGCACAGATCCACAAAAAGAATGGTCTGCCTCTCCAACAATTATGGAGTTTACCAGAAGGCTTTTTTCCCTAAAGAATCTGGACAAAATTACGAAACTCCACCGACGCTGACTGCATTGGAAAAACATCGTCGTGATTTCACCATTTTCTCCAATTTGGATCACGGCTTAACCGGTGGCCATGCCTGCGTCCCCACTTTCCTTAATGGCATTCGTCCTGACATGGCAGCCAGCTTCCCGGAAGGAAATATCAGTATCGACCAAAAAGCGGCCGAGTTTGTTGGTTCAGAAACCCGATATCCCTCGCTAACTCTCAAAGTAAAAGAGAATAATCAGACCAGCTTCACTCGCACCGGTGTACAAGTACCTTCGATCGACGTGACTCAACTTTATCGAAAGCTATTTCTGGAGGACTCACCGGAGGCCAAGCAGCAGGAAAGATTGCGAATCAAAAGGCACACCAGCATCCTTGACACCATTCTGGATCGAGCCGCGGTGGTCAACACGACACTGAGTGGCCAAGATCAACGTAAATTCGCTGAATACCTCAACTCAATTCGCAGCTTGGAGAAAAAGATTGAGCAGCAGCGACCATGGCTGGAGAAGGTAAAACCGTCGACCGAAATGAAGGAACCACGTCCTGCCAAGCAGACCGCAGACGAAATGAAAATCATGATGGAACTGATCGCACTAGCGATTGAAACCGATTCCACACGCGTCATGACTCTGGCCACAGGATTTGCAAACGGTGATTTTGGATTACAGGGTGGATATCATGGTTTCTCTCATCATGGTGAATTGCCCGAGAAGACAAATGCTTTAAAACAGATTGAAGGAAACCAGATCCAGCAAATGTCTCACTTGATTGATCTCCTCAAATCCAAGAATGATCCAATCAACGGTGGCACGCTATTCGATCACACGATGATTTTATTTGGATGTGGAATGGCAACCGGGACACACTCTTGCAAAAACATGCCACTGATTCTTGCCGGTGGCGGATTCAAACTTGGTCAACATCAAGTCATGCCATCCGAGGATCACCGCAGAGTGATGGCATGCAATCTTCTGCTCTCTATGTTGCAGAACTTCGGACTCGAATTGGATCGATTCGGCACGAGCACGGGAACGCTCAACGGACTTGAATGGAGTTAGGCATGTCCATTCTTCCACGAATCACTCTTTTCTTCCTTACCACTTTCGTCATCCTGACTGCGGATTTGCGATCAGAGATTCCTTTTGACAGCTTGAGATCTTACCTTCAGGAATATTGCTATTCCTGTCACGGACCCGATGAACAGCAAGGTGAACAGCGTTTTGATCATCTCTCAAACGATTTGACTGATCCACTTACGATGGAAGCTTGGCAAGGAATCTTAGATCAAATCAATCTCGGTGCGATGCCGCCAAAATCAAGCACGCAACCAAGCGATCCTGATACCGCCAGGTTTGTGGAACAGTTAACCCCAGCTCTTCAGAAGGCCTATGAGGAGATCCAAAGCACGGGTGGGAAAACCGTGATTCGTCGGCTGAATAAATTCGAACTACGCAACACACTTCGAGACCTTTTCTACATCAATCACCCAGACTTCGAGCCCTCAGTGGTTTCCGGACTCTACGACTTCAATGGCAACGGAATCACAGAACAAAAGACCATAGAACCCACTCGTAGTTTTCAAGACGACGAAGAGTGGAATGGGTTCGACAATATCGGCCAACATTTAGTCATGTCTGATTTCCTTCTCAAGATGCTCATTGGAGCTGCAGAAGAAACCATTGAAATGGCGACTCACAACACACCTCAGGAAACCTTCCAGCCCGAGACTTTCACCGCACCGATTTGCACCAAGACACTTCACGGCGACACGCTTGGAAGGTACCAAAGAGACAACGGCGATCCTTACGACGAGGTCTTTCAGCGATGGGATCGATACAACCGAATAGGGCCCGATAAATATAATCGTGGCAATCGCCGTCCAGCAAGATATCGCATCAAGGTTGAACTCTCAGCGCATAACTCAAGCGAAGGGTCCTGGGGAGACTGGACAGTACGCGAGGGAGGATTGATTCATCAAGGCCGTGATCATCGGGACGAAGCATTTGAGGTCGGACTCTATCTTGAGCGTCACGAGCATCTTCGTGGAGAACGACGACACCGAATCGCCACCTGGAATCTTCCTCCCGATGGGCAGAAGAGAGAATTCTCTTACGAAACTTGGATTGATGATCCCTGGAACGCGTGGATTGGGTGGGAGAACGGACCATGGATTCAACACAACGCATTTCACGTCCTGTTGGAGCAGTGGTACCCCGATGAGTATGAAAAAGTCGATCGAAAACAAAAAGGCTTCAAACAAGATGTCGCCAAGATCCTGTTTCGCAAAGGATATCTAGGCCCCACCCTTAGAGTGCATCAATTTAAAATTGAATCTATTGATGCACCTTGGCCACCGAAGAGTCATACGTCACTCTACGGAAATGGGTCACCTAACGAACGAGAGGTCAATCATCTTTTCCATTCCTTCGCGGAACGTGCTTATCGACGAGAAGTGACTGAAGGTGAGTTGGGGCGTTACCTCCAACTGTTTACAAAATTGGAATCAGAAGGAAATACTCGCCAAGCGGCAATGCAAGCCACTTACACTGCAATGCTTTGTTCGCCCGACTTCATCTACATAAAACCCTCGACCGGGAAAACCGATCAATATGCACTGGCATCACGACTGAGTTATTTCCTCTGGTCTTCCATGCCGGATGAGACTCTCATGAACCTTGCTCGATCAGGGAAGCTATCGAAGGCGGATGAACTTCATCGCCAGGTCGAAAGAATGCTGAAGGACCCCAAGGCTCGAGCTTTCACAAGACATTTCCCTGAGAGATGGTTAAAGCTATACGAGCTTGGCCGAATGGAACCCGATCGAAAAGGACCGTACGGACAGTATTTTCGCATCAAAGACTTCTTGATACCGCAGGTTGAACACTACTTCCGCGATCTTGTGAATCGAAATGGCCCCATTCGAGAACTCATCGATTCCGATTACACCTTCATGAATCACCTTTTGGGTGAGATGATCTACAAGCAAGAGGTTGTTGGCGAAAACCTTCGCAAAGTTCGTTTGGAGGATAGCCGGCGAGGAGGAATCCTCACCATGCCCGCAGTCATGACAGTGACTGCAAACGGTGTTGACACTTCACCAATCGTTCGAGGCGTCTACGTCCTCGAAAATGTGCTGGGAACACCAACACCTCAACCACCACCGGATATCGAACCGATCTCTCCTGACCTGCGAGGCATTAGATCCATGCAGGAACAACTGGCGATCCACCGGAATCAACAACCTTCCAATGCATACCATGGTCGATTCTATCCTCTGGGGATTGCACTTGAAACCTTCGATCCAATTGGACGATTAAGAGAACGTTACCCGAAAGTCGACAACGGCTCCCGGGAAGGTCCAGTCATTGAAACGTCGGCGGTCTTGGCCAGTGGCCGAGAGATCAAGAACGTGCTTGAATTCAAAGCAATGCTGGTGGAACAAGAAAAACAGTTCACCAAGTGCCTCACTGAAAAACTATTAACTTATGCCACGGGTCGACATCTCGAACCAAGCGATCGCGGCGAAGTCGATCGTATTATCAAGTCACTGGAAAAAGACGGAAATCGCCTCCGTCATTTGATCCACCAGATTGTTCAAAGTGATATTTTCTTGGCTCAATAATCACCAAAAACTTCGACATTTTGATCATCCGTTCCGCTTGCATATGAGTTTTGTCATACAGCTGGCACTGTTGTGTGGATTATGGTGCGAAAAAGCTCAGTTTGCCAACCTTTGATTCACCTAATCCTCCCACTCGAGAGGTTTCAAGAGTAAAATTAGATTGAGTCTTTCAACGGGAATCTGTTCATGAAAACATCATTACAACGGCGAAGCTTCCTACGCGGTACAGGAACACTCCTCGCTCTACCCACCTTGGAATCGATCAGCTATCGACGAGTGAGAGCAGCGGAAAATCAAAGCACTCCCAAACCACCAAAACGCATGGTTTGGCTGGGAATGGGCTTTGGTGTCACACAGGAAACATGGTTCCCCAATGTTGAACAGACAGGAACGGACTACGATCTACCTTTAGGACTGAAGCCACTGTCTCGCCATAAAGAGGATATTGCCGTCGTCCAGGGTTGCTCGAACCAATTCAGCAACGAGGCACACTGGGGCAGTACATTCTGGTTGACCGGTGCAAACCGTTTTTCCGTTCCCGGTCAAAGTATGTCCAATAGCATCTCGGCCGATCAGGTGGCGGCGAGCCAACTCGGACAAGAAACTCGGTTCTCCTCAATCCAGCTCAACAGCACTGACGAAAGCTCATCGGGTCATGGCCCAGGACTTTCGCTGGCTTGGGATCAGCGAGGTAAACCCGTTTCCGGTTTCGATGATCCCGTTAAGGTTTTTCACAAACTTTTCTCCGCTGATGACCTGCCATTGGAAGCAAGACAGGCCGCCATCGCAGAGAACCGTAGCGTCCTAGATGCTGTATTGACCGAGGCAAAACGAGTACAGCTTGGCCTCACAAAAACGGACAAAGAGAAACTTGGCGAATACTTTCAAGGGATTCGTGATATCGAGACGCGGTTGAGCAAGGATGAATCGTGGTTGGATATTCCAAAAGCCAAACCTCCTATCTCCGAACCTGGCGCCGGTCTGAAAGGTAAAGATGAAATTGAAGTCATGTACAAGCTGATCGTTGCAGCTTTACAGACCGACAGTACGCGGGTGATGACTTATCGCATGCCGGGGCAAGCACTTCTGCAAAGCATGGGAGTGACGCTCAGCGCACACAACGTCAGCCATTATTCCCAGGGCGAACGAATGGATGCATCACAAGCTCGTGACAAGATACACGGTGAATTGCTCGCTGGTCTGATCGACAACCTCAAAGCAACCAAAGAAGCTGATGGCACGAGCTTGTTTGACCATGTCACACTGGCTTTCGGCTCAAACATCAGTTCCATCCATTACCTTGATAATTGCCCTACCTTGATCACGGGTGGTGGATCGAATTTGAAGTTGGGTCAGCACGTCGTGTTACCCAAAGACACTCCACTTTGCAATGTTTGGCTGACAATGCTGCAGGGGTCAGGCATCAGGGCTGATCAGCACGGTGATAGCACTGGAGTGGTTAGCCAACTTCAAGCTTGAATTTCAGTGTTCTGGTTGCTACCGAAATCACACCTTTAAGACAGTGAACCCATAGCCTTTAGATACTGGGCGAGAATCGAATGAAAAGAAGAACCTTTTTAGCCGGATCTGGCATCTCGATCATGCTCCCAAGAATGGAAAGCTTGGGGCAAGTCGTTGAGACAAATTCAAATCGCCGCTTACTCACCATTGTGAATCACCTCAGTTTCTACCAGCCCAAACTCATCCCCGAACAAGAAGGTGGGTTCAGTCAAACACCAACTCTTTTGAATGAGCTTTCGGAACATCTCGAAGATCTAAAGATTTTCAGTGGTCTGGACAATCCAGCTGTGCAAAACGGATTTGGACACACACCATGCGTTGGAATCCTATCTGGTTACTTCAATAAGCTACAACGCAAAAACCGACTTTCCATTGATCAAGCGATTGCGGATCGGATCGGCGGTGAAACGCGTTTCAAATCGCTGGTATTCCAGGCAGGTGAGAACCTAAATTTCTCTCAAATTTCATGGGACAAGCATGGTCTACCCGTCAAGCAAATTGATTCTCCGCGTAAGATCTTCAATTTGCTTTTTCAAGTTGACGAGAATGCAAAAGCACAAAAGCAAGTTCTTGCGGAGGACCGCAGCATCCTCGATACGGTGCTCTCCCAAGCCCAATCGATGGAAAAGCGTCTGAATCACACCGACCGAGCAAAGCTGGATGAATACATGACGTCGGTCCGTGAGGTGGAGCAGACAGTGAAACGCCGAGCCTACTGGGCAGATCGCTCCAAGCCTCAATCTGACTACAAGATTGAAGAATTCGATCGCAAATCCGTTGACGATTATGTGTCGACTTTACTCGACCTTGCGGTGCTTGCCCTGGAAAGCGATTCCACCCGTGCGGTGACGGTTCAGATTCCTTTTTGGGAAGGTTTTAAAGAACCCGAACTCAGTGGGAACTACCACGATTTGTCTCATCACGGACAAAAGCCCGAAAAAATTGAAAAGCTGATGATGCTGGAGCGAGGTATCCTGAGTCGCATCAGCGATTCCCTTGCAAAGATGAAAAATCGTACCGTCGGTGAGAGCACCCTTTTCGATCAAACCACAACCCTGCTTACTGCATCCATGGGCAGTGCTAACTCCCATAACTTTGATGACCTCCCAGCACTCGTATTCGATAGTCGTATTCAGACCCCGGGGCACTGGAGAAAGCAGGACGCGCCGATGAGCAATCTTTACCTCGGGCTACTCCAACTCTTTGCTCCCAAGCAAGAACATTTCGGGGAAAGCACAAACGCCTTTGAGATCTTAGCATGATAGGCCAGCGGTTGATGTTGCTACTTATTGCCTTGATGACCTCAAGGTCGATAGCGGCAGAAATAAAATTGGTGAATTTTTTCACCGAACACTGTGTTCAGTGTCACGGACCAGATGAACAAGAGAGTGGTGTAAGATTGGATCAATCGATCAATCTTCTCCTCGCTGACACTCGCCTAATGGAAAAGATCGTCCATGTGGTTGAGGATGGCGAGATGCCTCCCGAAGAAGAATTACAACCACCCGACAATTTGATCGATGAGATCATACCTATTTTAGAAGATCGCATCATCTCTCAGCGGTCCCCGAACCCACTCAAGAGGCTCACTCGATTCGAGTACACCAATACCCTGAGCGATCTGTTTGGTGTGGAGTTTGACTTAAGCCATCTCCTCCCACCGGATCATGTTGAAGAAGGTTTCGACAAGTTCGGTGACTCGCAGATCATGTCACCGCACCAATTGATGGCCTACCTTGAAACAGCCCGTTTCGTTGCCGAGCGAATTCTGCCACTTTCGAAACCTGAGACCCAAACGTGGGATTTTGATGGCAAGTATTTCCATGGGAGCAAGAACTTTGCAACCGGCGGTGGAGGTGATTATCTGGAGGACGATGAATACGTGCTCACAGGCTTTCGTCCGTATCGGAGTAACCTACATCTCTCCATAGACCCAGAAGAACATGACCAATTCGCCATCCCAGCTTTTGGTAAATATCGGCTTGAGGTATCTGTGCGTTCCGACCAATCCAAAGAAGGAGAGATCATCGGCATCAACCTTGGAGATGGCCGCCATCCAACAAGCTTCAAAACGATTAAAAGAATCGCTTTGCCACATCGAGCCAATCATTTTGAAACTGAACTCACCCTAAAGCTTGGCGATCAACTCGCTTTCACTTTCGACAGCGCCCGAATCCCGGGGAAAAGTTTAAAAAAACAGGAGCATAAAGGACCCTCCTTGCGTTTCTCACGTGTCAAGATTGTCGGCCCATTGGAAGGAAGTTGGCCCACCAAGGCAATGAAAGCGATCGTCCCCAACCCAGACATGAGTCCGGAGGAACTCGTTGACCATCTTGCGATCATGCTAACCCGCAACGAACTTCCGTCCGAAGATCGAACCGCCTACCTCAACATCGCAAGAGCAAAACTCGAGCTGACGGGATCAAAGCCCGCTACGGCCAGAAGTATCCTCATTGCTTTGCTGACCTCACCGCACTTTCTCTATAAATCTGAATCTCAAGAACTCACAGCAATCCAGCAAGCTCATCGTCTCTCTTATTTCTTATGGAACTCCATCCCCGATCCAGAATTGCTGAACGCGTCCAAATTGGGGCAACTGAGGGAGGATCCAAGGGAACAGGTGGAAAGGATGCTGATGGACCCTAAAACAGATCGCTTTATCGAAGATTTCACACGCCAGTGGCTACAACGCGATAAAGTCAGCGACTTTGGACCCGACGTTCGTGTCTTCAAAAATGTTCGACGCATGACCGTGGATTCAATGAGCCGTGAAGGTAGAGAACTATTTCGCTATATGCTTGAGAACGGCCTCAGCATGGAACTCTTCATCGATTCAGATTTCGTCATGGCAAATGATCGACTCGCCCGTTTCTACGGTCTACCCCCTGTGGAAGGTGACAACTTTGTGCCAGTTGAATTGCCAGCTGACAGTGAAAGAGGTGGGCTGGTAGCTCAGGCAGGCTTCCTGAAACTCACTTCCACCGACTTCGCAACCTCTCCAATCCATCGCGGCTCATGGATCCTGAAGAATCTCTATAACATGAAAATCAATCCACCCGCAGATATCCTTATTAACGAGCCGGATATTCGGGGCACGACGACCGTTCGCGAAGCCATTCTCAAGCATCAAGAGCTTGAAAGTTGCTCGCGCTGCCATTCCAAAATTGATCCACTCGGTTTCGCACTTGAATATTACGATCCGGTGGGACGGAAGCGGAATGAATATCGCCACGTCGAAGAACTGGTTGCAGAGGATGATGAGACCGTCTTTACTAAAAAGATAAAATTCACCAAAGCACCTATTGAGGCCAACATGACTCTCCCCAACGGGCGTGAAGTCAGTGATATGGTCTCTCTCAAAAATGCGCTCATTGAAGACAAAGAGAAGATCATCAAAGGATTGATCGAAAAACTGATTAGCTACGCTCATGGTCGTGAGGTCACCGTAGCAGATCGCCCCTATGTGAATGATGTTTTTGATTCCATATCGGAAGAGGAATTCTCACTACGTGCCGCAATACATGCCATCGTGGATCACCCAGCGTTTAGGAAGAGGTGAACGAATCATGAGATTAATCAAACCACTCCAGTTGGTATGCAACCCGTCTATCCTCTTCCTAGTCTCACTTCAACTCTCCATCCTATCCTCAACTGGATTGCAATCGGCAGAGGTCTCCCTATCAAAAAACCACAAAGCCTTTTTTGAGACCTATTGCCTAGAGTGTCACGACTCGCAAACACGGGAAGGAAGCGTAGACCTGGAGACGCTACCCCTGCAGATTACCAACCGCGAGCATGCAGAGAGCTGGCAGAAAGTACTGAACGTTCTCAATTCGGGTGAGATGCCGCCAGAGGATTCGACCCAACCTGGCAACGTGGAGAAGACTGATCTTCTTGAAGCACTGGCAAAAACGATGGTCAATGCACGAAAAAGATTGTCCGATGCCGGTGGAAAAATCACGATGCGTCGGCTCAACCGACGTGAATACCGGAACAGCATTGAGCAGTTGACCGGGGCGAAAATCAATGTTGACGCGTTACCCTCCGATGGAGGTTCCGGAACCTTTGATACCGTAGGATCCTCTCAATTCATTTCGAGCGACCAGTTTGAACAGTATCTCGAGTTGGGCAGGCGAGCGATTGACGAATCTCTTGAGCGACTCGCGGCTCAGAAGACGGGGCCCAAGGTTTTCCGGGTGGAACCGGAGACGACCGTGAATGTCCGTAGCTTGGCAGAACTTCAGCAATTGGAAGAAACCAACGAGCGTTTCATGGCTTGGAAATCGGGTGTAGACCAGGCAGCGGAAGCTCCGGAAAACAAAGAAATCGTGGCCGCAATTCTGCAGGAGAATCCGAACCTGGATCTGAAGGCATGGCCTTCCGCTTCCGCGTTCCTTTTCTATCGCCACGCAAGTCGATTGAAAGGGATTCCAGATCCAAGATCATTTGGCTTCAAAGACGACAACGATGCCACCTTCTCGTTCCAAGGTGGCTACGCTCGGAAACACTCCTACATCAAACATTACTCTGAGCTTCCGCATAGTGATCGAGGTACTTATCTCAAATTAACTTGGGGAATTCAAAGGATTGACGTGACCCCAAAGCCAAAGGAGATGCCGCCGGGAACCTACCGGATGAGAATCAGAGCGGGAACCGTAGATGGCTCTCCATCCTATCGTCATTTTATTCAGATTGGTCACCCACAGAGAGTGAATCAAGTCCCTGCGGGATTTGCCAGCTTACCGATCAGTAGCCATCAAGTAACAGGAACCATTGATCAACCCGAGATCATCGAAACGCTACTTGAGGTCAGCAAGGGAACACAAAAAGAATTTGGAATCCAAGAGCGACAACCCACCAATGGAAAGAGTCTTCGTGACGCCTACAATCGAGACAAAAAATCTAACGGATATGGAACACCGCCTGCGGTCTGGATTGACTGGATTGAACTCGAGGGTCCACTTCGAGAAGCAGGCCCAGTCGCTCCCTTCCAAAGAATCTGGGAAGCAGATCGTAAAACAAGAGGGAAATCCGAGTCTGCGAGAGCTCGAAAAATTCTGTCCGAATTCTCCAGTGTTTCTTTTCGAATCGCCGAACCGGATGCACTTTTCATCGACAAACTGATCGCAATCTTCGAAGCACGGCGGCGCGCCGGAGATTCGTTTGAAATAGCGATTCGTACACCCCTGAGCGTTATTCTGGCTTCACCCGGTTTCCTATACCTCAACGAACCGGGCTCAGAGTCGAAGAAACGCACACTCAACGATCAAGAACTCGCCGTGCGTTTATCCTACTTCCTTTGGAGCACTGGACCGGATCAAGAATTATTACAGATTGCGAAAAGTGGTGAACTACAACAACCAGAGGTTCTTCGCAAGCAGGTTGACCGGCTGATTGCAGACCCACGTTCAGATGAGTTCATCTCAGGATTTGTGCACCAATGGCTCGACATGGAACGTCTCGACTTCTTTCAATTTGACGCAAAGCGGCACCGTGAATTTGATGAGAACACTCGCGCTGCTGCTCGACAGGAAGTTTATCATTCCTTCGCATACCTGCTTCGATCCTCAGACAGCGGTCGGCTTGGTGAACTGCTTAAAAGCGATTTTGTCCACATCAACGGACTTCTTGCCGAATACTATTCGATCGATGGAGTCACGGGGGATGGATTCCGCAGAGTGAAGCTTCCCGAGAATTCCCCTCGAGGTGGATTACTGGGGATGGCAGCGATCCACGCGATGGGAAGCGATGGTATCGTCAGCAGTCCAGTTGAACGAGGTGCTTGGGTCTTACGTCATCTACTGCATGACCCACCACCGCCAGCACCTCCGAATGTCCCTCAAATCTCCAGGCTCGATGGCCAGATTCTCACAACTCGCGAGAGACTTCTGGCACACCAAGAACAAGCCCAATGCGCGAGCTGTCATCGAAAGATCGACCCGATTGGATTCGGCATGGAAAATTTTGACGCTGCAGGAAAATGGCGGATCGAAGACAGTTATCAAGTGCGGGACAGGAAAGGAAGGGGTGTCGGAAAAAGAAAGACCTGGCCCATTGATGCTTCGGGTTCCTTTCATCAAGGACCATCTTTCAATGATTTCCAGCAACTACGTGATCTCATTTCGAAACATGAAAACGAGTTTGCACATGGCATGACCGAACATCTAATCGAATACGGATTGGGTCGACCTTTCGGATTCACCGACCAAACTCTTGCCGAAGAAATTGTCAACGCAGCGAAGTCCAAGAACTATTCCGTCAGTGAATTCATTCATGCACTCGTTCTAAGCGAATCGTTTAGGACAAAGTAGAAGTCAACTAATCGATATTCAGCGATCCATTTTAAGAGTAGATGAGCATGCGAAAATCGTCATCAAAGTCCCCCGTTCGGTTGCATTTCCTTTTGGGTCTAGCAACTTTATTCCTAGGAGTGGATCTCTACGGCTTTGAGCCTTCGACCTTCGAATCTCAATTATTTTCAGAAGGGACCCTGATCTATTCGGATGATTTTGATGGTCAATATGATCGCGACCGCTGGGGTGCAACAAAGAAAGACAGGGAGATCGTTGACGGTCACTTACTGGTAACTCCAAGATTTCGCTCCAAAGAAGAGGCGATGAAAGAGCTTCAGCGTGATCACCATCTCGGACTCGAACCGGTGATTCACCTCAACAAGATACCCGAACAGTTTGTCTGTCATCTACGTTTCAAATTTGAGAAGAAGGACCTCTCACCAGGCCGCCCCGTTCTCCAAATCGGTCACCATATGATTCTCTTCAATTATCTCGAAGGTGGGGGGCATCTGATCAAGTTACCCAATGGACCATCCTTTGAAGAACCTGACTCGCATGTCAAACCGGGTGATTGGATCAACATGGTGATTGAATACAGAAAGGGTGACCTGCAAATTGGTAATAATGAGCAAAAAAAAACCTACCAAAATTAAGCAGTAGACATCATCAATGTGAAGGATAAACTTGGACCGAGGTTTACTTTCAAGGGCGGTACCGATTGCCGCATTGTCTTTGACTCCGTACGCCTCTGGAAGTGCGACAAGTAGTCAGAAGTTTTCAGATCGCCACTGAGTGTTTCATTTCATACGATACTGCTCGAACGATTGATCCCCAGGGTACTTTGGCACTCCACCGATGTATGGATAGTCATCAAATTGAACCTCGCCCGAGGTTTCCCGCGGGTCTTGCAAGCTTCTAAGCTGGGCAGTCAAACGTTCGGACAGGAGTTTCTTCACTTCTGCATATTTTGGATCAGCAGCGAGATTGACGGTTTGGTCTGGATCCTCTTCCATCGAGTAAAGTTCCTCGGCAGGCCTCTTACCAAAATTCAGCGCATAGAAATGACTCATTTCTGGGGTCTTATCTCGATTAATCCATAGGTAGGACTTTGTTGGACCGTTGTCACAATCTCCCAGCCATGCATTCTTCTTGTAGGCGTTCTGATAGTCAGGTGTCCCGGCAGGCCAACGACTCGGTGCGTAGTTACGGATAAAAAGATAATCATCGGTTCGGATCGCACGTGCTGGATAACCGTCGTCACTATCTTGCTGAGCGTCAGTATGACGCTCACGTCCATAAATAATGTGATCTCTCGATTTTTCCAGACGGCCGTTTCTTTCGCTACGCAGAATACTCATCAGCGATTTACCAGTCATCACGGATGGCACAGGGATCCCGGCGGCCTCAAGAAAAGTGGGGGCAAGATCGGTAGTGGAAACAAAGTCCGTTACGACGCGACCGGGTTTCGCTATCTCACTCCCCCACCGGATTGCAAGCGGCACTCGACTGCCCCAGTCATATAGATTTCCCTTGCACCTTGGGAAAGGCATTCCATGATCACCCGACATCACCACTAACGTGTTTTCCAGTAACCCGGCCTCCTCCAGTGAACGGAGAGCCGTATCGACATCTCGGTTCCAGCGTTCAACTTCGAAATAGTAATCTGCGATATCACTGCGAATTTCCTCAACGTTTGGGTAAAAGCTGGGAACGGGAACCTTGTCGACGTCTAACCCACTCTTTCTTCCTCTCCCCTTTTTGTAGGAGCTATGGTGATCCGAAGTTCCGAACCAGAAACAGAAGGGTCGATCCGATTCGCGTTTCGCCATGAATTCAGTGAAACTCTGTGACTCTCCGCAGGGATGCGAATCGTACCCACCTTGGGTGAAATTGCCGGGCCCCCAAGCTTTCCGCCAATGCCCAGTTTGGTATCCAGCTTTCTGTAGCAATCGAACAAAAGTAGGTTGCTGTACGTCCAATGCACCGTACAGGTTTGCTCCCTCAGCAAGACGGAAAAATTGCTGACCCGTCAGAACTGCGTTCCGAGATGGAGTACAGGAGGGTGATGAAATGAAGGTGTTGGTAAATAGGACACCTTCCCGCGCCAAGCGGTCGAATGCGGGAGTTCTCACCACGGGATCGCCGTAAGCCCCAGCATGAGGCCAGCCCCAATCATCCGCAAAGCAGAAGAGAATATTTGGCTGCTTCAACTCATCAGCTATCGCTATTTTGGCGTTTGCAAATGAACCAAATATCAACAGGAATAACAAAAGAGCTTTGAAGCGATTCGATCTCATGATTGTCCTAAACTCGTAATGATCATTATCTTGACTTAATTGGCCGGTACTTAATGTCAGGGGGCTCAATCCCTCGATCAGCCAACAACGCGAGGTACTTCTCTGGATCAGCGAGGAGTTTCTTTGCACAGCCTGCGCAGCATATATAAATCGACTTTCCATCCACGTTGACTTTCTGTGGGTTACCCATGGATCCTAAGTCCTTGTTCATAACAAGACACACTTTTTGAGCAGCAATTGCATCGGCATCGGAAAGATTGGATTCAAAAACCCCCGGGCGTACCTTTTTAATCGAAGCGGTGTAGTATTTTTTTAGATAGGGCTCTGGATTATCAGTGATTTTGGAGGAGCAGGGTGGGCAGCACACAAACAAAGGCTTTCCTTTGACCAAAATTTTAGGTGGCTTGCCCATCGAACCCAGCGGTTTCCCTGTCACGGGGCAGGTCTTCTGTAGTCGCACGAGCATCTCATCGCTCAATCGACTTTGTAAAACGGAGCTCGTGGAGAACTGGATTGGCTTCTCAACCAAACCAATTAATTCAACTTCCATATACAAAGTTTTGCCAATGAGCTTTGAAAGATCGATGGCTGCTCCGATCCCTTGATTCTTGAGTGATTGTAATTGAATGCGGTACTTCTTGTCTCGATCCTCAATCCTTAGTGACATACTCCCGGAAGCATCTTCCGCACTCATCGGTTCACCCTCTTTAGTCCGAACCAGGAACATGACGCCTTTCTCTGAAAGAACGGTTTCGATCCGTAATCCACCGACGTCTTGCAACTGCCCGCCATTTGGACCTTGTTGGTCGAAATCATTCGATAGCGAAGCCTTCTCCTTCGTCTGGACATTCTGATCATTAGAAGCACAGGAATGGTCCGCGGCGGGACTGAGATGGATTAATAAAACAGCTAGAGTATAAAGATAAAGTCTCATCTGAAGTCTCCCTGATCTAACCTTCTATTCGTGGGTCGAAATCTTCTAATTTTAACGTATCCGAGGTGCTTCGATTCCACGTGCTCTCAATTTAGCAACGTACTTCGAAGGGTCGGATGAAATTCTTCCCGCACATCCCGGGCAGCAAATATAGATTATTCTCCCAGCAGCATTGACCCTGTAGGGTCCACCCATGGCATCAAGAGGCTCGTCCATCACCGGACAAACTCTCTGTCGTGCGATCGCATTTGCATCCGCTGCTGTTGGCTTAATGACTGACAGTTCTTTAGGGAATCTTGAAAATTGGCTTGGCTCGCTTTGAAGAGCTTGCACACAGCCTTTACAGCAGGTGTAGATGGTATCCTTTCCGAGGGCTCCAGCCACTGGCGCACCCATGCTTCCAAGCCTCTTACCGGAGACCGGGCAAGTAGCTTGCCTCGCAATCGCATCAGCCGCTAACTGTTCTGGACTTGGAGCAATGGAAATGGTTTCACGGAATCGAAGCGTCTCTCTCGATGAGATTCTCGATGGCAAGGATCCCAGAAGTACTTCCAGTTCTAGATGTTTTCCCCGAATTCTCACGAGGTTCGCATTGGCTACCAAATCTCCACGACCATTAGGTAGTAAGTCATACCGGTAACGCTTAGCCTCTCCAGCTACTTTTAACGTTGCGACTCCTCTGGCACCGGCAACGTTTTCGGAGATTTCGTCATCTGCTCGCCCGTCCACTCGAAAGGAAATCTTGATCCCAGATTCAGCAATCTTAGTCTCAACTTGAAGCTCATCGTATTTCCTCACTCGCCCAGCTGGGTTCTTGAATTGATCATCACCCAGATCCAAAACAGTGGCCCTGTCGGTGGGATTATCCGTTACCTCCTGACCTTTCGAATTGGAGGTACAGACCAGAATAAGCATCAAACCGCAGTAACAGCGAATCCGGGCCAACCATCCGTCGTGAATCGGAAAAGAAAGCGATCTCATGTGATTTCCTTCCTTGAATCTGGAACAACTTCCCCATAGTTATTCAATACAGTATCGCCACGCCCGAGTGCTATCTTAATTTCCAGATAGCCCGCATAGAGCGTGGGAACAATGAAGGAGGTCAGTGGTTCCACGATCATCCCACCAATCACGGGTAAGGCCATCGCACGAGCCACGTCCGCACCTCTACCATCAGCAAAGATCACGGGTAAGAGCGCGACCAGCGTGGTTACCGTGGTCATCACACAAGGCCGTATACGTTTCAATCCCGCTTCATAAACGACGTTTCTTACGTCTAATGCTGAATGGATTCGGCGTTGACCCAGTAATTGCTTGATATAGGTTGCCATGACGACTCCATCGTCAACTGCGATACCGAACAAGGCAATAAAACCAACCCACACAGCGGTGTTCAATTGAATATCCATCAGTGCAACCGCAATCATTCCACCGGCAAACGCGACAGGTATGCCGCTGAACACAGCTAGGGAAATCGGAAGATTTCTAAATTGAAGATAGATCAGCAGGAGATTGGCGAAGATCACCAATGGAATGATCCACATCAAACGACGATTGGCTTCAACTTGATTTCTGAAACTACCCACCGCTTCTAGGGAATAACCCGATGGTAGTGCCAAGTGAGCGACATCCAATGGCGGTAGTGCTTGTGCCTGGCGAAGCTGTTCTTCAATCCTTTCAATTGACTCCAGATCTCCCGCAGTTCCATTAGTGGAAAAAGAAACATGGGCGACCAACCGAGCATTCTCGCTGGTGATCGCACCCGGCCCCCAGCTGGTTTCCAATGATGCGAGCTCTTCCAAAGGAACCACCGCTCCAAGATGTGTTACCACGGGTAAGCGTGCTAGTTGATCCACGCGTTCCCGAAGATTTCTGCTGTAACGTAAACGAACTGGGTAACGTTCCCGCCCCTCGACGGTATTGATCAAGTTTGTGCCACCTAGAGCAGTTTCGATCACTTGATTCACCATCACTGGTGTCATCCCGTAACGTGCAGATGCTTCACGATCCACACTGAACTCGATATAGGGCTTGCCAAGCACAATGTCTGGATTGACGGTCTTTGAGTTGACAAAAGGAGATCGTTTCAATTGCTTCGCAACCTCTCTCGCAGCACTCGACAGCTCCTGCAAATCGTCACCGTAGATGCGAATTGCCATCGGAGCTTTGATGCCGGACTGCAGCATCACGACACGACCTTCGATGGGTTGCAAAGCGGATGCTGGCGTTACACCCGGCAGGGTTGCAACACGATTGATCTCATCCCAAATATCTCTTGAAGTGATACCCGGTCGCCAGCGTTCCTTCGGTTCCAGCATGACATAGGTCTCCACCATCTCCGCGGGTGCGGGATCGAGTGCGGATTCAACTCGGCCGATCTTCCCGAGAACATCTTTCACTTCGGGTATCTGGGAGATTAAAACATCCTGTGTCTGGAGTATCTGCAGGGCCTGACTAAAACTGACTGCGGGATAGAAAGTTGGCATGTAAAACCAGCTACCTTAATCCAAGGAAATCCAATCATCCGACTGCAGACCTTCAAATGAATGCTTCATTTGCACGTAACCAGGTAAATCATTGAGCTCCGTCCCCACTTTTCTCACTGCTATCTCAAAGGGGCGTAAGACTCGGGGCAAACCTAGCCAAGCACCCAGCCCCACAAGCAATAATAGTGCTGGCAAGAGCATTGCGAAGAATTTGTGATTCAAAGCGAATCTCAGCCGTGCAGCATAAAACCACCGAACCAGTCGACTCGTGGGAATCTCCTCAATCGGCCTAACGCGTTCGCGAACTAACTGCCACCCTAAGGCGAAACCGATGATCGAAATAACAAGATCGATCATCCACATTGGCGCAGTGATCCAGGTCAGAAGATGTTCAGACCAAACGAATCGGGATAACGCGGCAAAGATCCCTGCCAGACTCATTGCCGTGATGAAAGCGTAAGTCTTTGACGATTTGGAATTAAACAGCAGGATCCGACACATTGCTGGAACGATCACGACTGCTGCAATCAACGCTGCGGCGATTGCAAATGACTTGGTAAACGCGAGTGGCGCGAACAGTCGGTAGTCTCTGCCAGTCAGAAAGAATACAGGCAAGAAAGAGATGATCGTCGTCATCACGGCGGTCACCACCGCGGGCGCTACCTCCACCACCGCATTTTGTATAAGACGGGAACGATCACCTGCTTGGAGCTGTGCATTCGGATCTGTTTCTGCAACCCTCTGAAACACATTCTCCGAGATGATAATTGCCATATCCACCATCGTTCCAATGGCGATCGCGATCCCGGCAAGAGACATGATGTTGGAATCAACTCCAACAAAACGCATTGCGATGAAGGAAATCAAGACTGCGACGGGTAAGCAGATAGCTACGATCAGACTGCTTCTTAGGTGGAGTAAGAACAGTAAGATCACAGCCGAAGTGACAAGTATCTCCTCAAACAATGCGTTGCTCAAAGTAGCCATGGTCTCGTTAATGAGACCTGTGCGATCATAAACGGTACGAATGGAGACACCCTTGAGAGCTGGCTCCAATTGAGCAATTCTCTTTTGAACACGATCAATGACGTCACGCGGATTTTCCCCGTATCGCATTACCACGACACCACCAACGGATTCCGCACCATTGAAATCGAGAGCTCCGCGGCGAAAATCGGGCCCCAACTGCACGGTGGCCACATCCCGTATCCTCACCGGGACGTCCCCACGTTGATCGACAACGGTTTCTTCCAGATCGGTAATGGCTTTGGTTGTATCGCCATCGGCCCCCAGAAATCCCTTACCCCGAAGAATAAACTCCATACCCGTTGTCTCAAGAGTCTTTGCTCCCACATCTTGGTTCGAGCTCTTGACGGACATCATGACTCGATCGAGTGGAATGCTGAAGTAACGCAATTTATCGGGGTCCACTTCGATCTGGTATTGCCGAACATAGCCACCAATCGATGCAACCTCACTCACGCCTTCAACAGCTTGCAGCTCGTATTTAATCACGAAATCCTGCATGCTTCGAAGGTCCGCTAAAGACATGCCAGCCTCCGGTGGCTCCAGCACGTAATAGAGAATCTGTCCCAAGCCGGTAGCATCGGGTCCGAGCTGAGGACTCACACCATCAGGTAGCTGCGCGGCGGCGACACCCAACTGCTCTGAAACACGGCTTCGCGCCCAGTAAAAATCGACTTCATCCGCGAAGGTAACTTGGACAAAGCTGTAACCAAACAGACTCTTCGCTCGGACAGATTCCGCTCCGGGAACAGCCAACATCGACACGCTGAGTGGGTACGTAATCTGGTCCTCCACATCCTTGGGTGAACGACCAGGCCATGGCGTTAAAACAATGACTTGATTCTCACCGACATTGGGAATCGCGTCGATCGGGACTGCCCTGAAACTGAACCAACCGAATAAGCTCATTCCGATAACGGCAATCATTACCAGGTAAGGTTCATTCGTGCAGAATTTGATAAGTGGCTTTAGCATCTTTTTTCTCAGTCCTCGAAATCCAAACTCTGAACCTCAAGACCCTCGAACGGATCATCACTCATGCCTTCGACAGGAGTCTCTGGTGAAAGGGAAAGATCTTCCACCAACTCTCCACATGTGAGCATTTCCGCACCCCAGTAGGGATTTCTGATATCGGTATCTGCTTGTAACCAGTCGCCCCCACCTCCAGGGACCATAGGGCAATAGAAATGATGGACTCCGTTCTCCGTCTCTCCTCCTCGAACATATCGAAAGGATTTGATCATGGAATGACTAAGCGAACGGAAAGCAATGCGTGTGTCCTCGATCTCCCCGGTGAGCCTTTCAGCGGATCGTCGAGCAGACTGCAATTCACGTTGCGTCTCACCCGACAACTCACTATCCGCCAGAACCTCGACGAGTCCATCAATCAGTGTGTTGACGGCGATGGGGGACGCAGTGACATCCTTGGCGAGTGATGCTTGGATCTCGAAGTAGGCGGAGCAAGCTTTGTCGAACGCTGCTCCCGTGTTGGACCGGAGAACCAACGGTTGGGTTTCCGATTTTACCCTCAAGGGTCCAGCGGGGAATTGAGGTGCACGCCTTGCATCAAGTAAAGAAGGGTTACCAACCAATTGAGACTGAGAATCGAGAAGGAAGTTTCCGTTCGTGGCAACCCACTCACCCGCTTCGAGACCTTCTGCCACAATCGCCTCTCGTTCCGTCAAGGTACCGAGAGTGATCTGCCTTACCTCAAAGCGACCTGGCTCGACCTCAACATAGACAACACTGCTGCTACCAGCCATCAATACAGCATTGCGTGGAATCGTTACTACTTTCTCCTCAGGCAGCGGCACGTCCGAAAAGCCGAGTTCGGAGGTGGAGATCAAATCCATATCACAGATTGGACACGGTCCCGGAGAATCTCTAATCACTTGCGGATGCATGGGGCTTATATATTTGCCGGCCAAAGCGGGATCATAAACCCTCTCACTCGGGATGGCTGGCACACGTACGAGCGCCGTTGCATAGTCTCCGGGACGCAGTTTCCCATCGAAATTGAGCATTTCGACTCTCACTCGAACCGCCCGCGTGACGGGGTCGACGGTTGGGTCAATGAACGCAACTCGACCAGAGTAGACCACTCCAGGTGTTGATGAGATTTCAGCTTCGACCTCCTGACCAAAAAGCACTCGGGCTGCGTCATCGGGAAATAGATCAAGCATCATCCAGACTGTAGACAAGTCTGCAACGCGATAGATTTTCTGACCCGTCTTGAGATAGTCGCCCTCCACAACCATTTTTTCAATCACGGTTCCATTTTGAGGTGCCTTCACGCGGATTCTTGATCTCGCCCTTTTCTCGGCTCTCAATGTTTCTACCTGAGACTCCGACATACCCAGTTCAAGCAACTTATTAGTGGCTAACTCCTGTAGACTCAAATTATCGATGAATTGGTTCGATGAATTGTTTTCAAGAGAGGTCAAGAATTCCGCCTGAGCGGTATAAAGTTCTGGACTGTATATCAACGCCAGGTCATCACCTTCGCTAACAGGAACACCAACGTAGTCGGCATAGAGCTTCTCCAATCTTCCATCCACGTAGGATGAAATCG
>JAAXIK010000301.1:0-3306 GCA_012270385.1 Rubripirellula sp.
GTCCGTCGGAGAACCTCAGTTGTGACTTGAGACGTCTGCATCTCTACCCGCTCTATTCCTCTCTTTAACACCAAACTCACACGGTGACACAAGGGTGTGGGTGCGCGAAAACTTGGAGGGAGCACCATCTGCTGCTGCGTTTTTTCGAGCGTAACACAATCATCAGTTGAGAGTGAGTGCATTCTAATGACCTGTCTTGTTGAGGGTGGTCACCAGTCCACACTCCTGAAGCTTACTGAACACTGCATAGTAGTAGACAAAATCTACATCGGATTGATCTGCAGACGATTTCTCTTCTGCAAGGGCCCTCGAGTTCGTGGTAGCGACAAGTGATTGGAACACTAAGCCGCTCAAGATAAGTTCAATTAGTCGCTGCATCGGTTATGTCCTCCGGGCATTTATGGATCCGATTGGGATAATCGGGAATAAGAATTGTGGGCCGGGTTTTTTTGTATTGGCTTGTTCAAGTTGTATTTGAATACGTTTCTCTTCAGACCGCTTGGGTCGATCTGAAAGCTTGTGTCCCTCTGATAGGAGTTCGTTCATCTGTACCCAAGTGGATTCGGCTGCATTTCGAGCTTAATTGCGGCATCTTTTTCAGACTGAAGTACTCATAGAAGTAGGACTGCCGGTTGACCCTGCAAGTTGGGAAAAATCTAGTTGCTGATTGCATGCAACCGCTTCGCGGTCCTGACATAAATGGTCCCATCAAGTACTGCTGGCGTCGCGGCGATACCATGCTCAAATTGATTTCGCGTCACAATTTCTGGCTTATCATCCTTGATGGAAACAAACATCACCTCACCTCGTTCTGCAGCAATCATGATGTGATCCCCAATTGCGATGGGGGTTGCGTAATACTCTCCCCCGGTACCGAGCCGCATGGGTCTGTCGAGGGATCCGGTTTCCAAATCCCAGCTGGTGAACAAACCTCCTTTTTTCAGGCAATAGACACGGTTTCGGTAAATGAGTGGAGAAGAAACGTAAGGAAGATTTTTGGTTGATTCCCAAAGGACGTGTGTCTCGGTGATATCACCTCGGCCACCCGCTTGGACTGCCACCATTAGATTCCGACCCGGTGCGGGTTGACTATCGAAGAAGCCTTGGAGTTCAGAGACGTCCCAATCTCCCGATTTATCGTGATCCAGGAAAGGAAATGCATCTCGAGATCGACTGACGGGCAATTCCTTAGCGACGAGTCGTCCATCTCCATCTTGGTCGAACCTTTTGATGAACGCTCCAGCGTTACTCGCTTCTTCGTCTGTGAGCTCGATATCTTGAGCGAATCCTGCGCGGGTTCTCTCCACACCACCCACGTTCGCGGTTGTCCAAGCGCCGAAGATCAGTGTGTCCCCCTGTGCGACAGGTGATGGGCAGATAAAAACGGGTAACCCTTTGACTGTCCAAAGTCTTTCGCCGGTTTCTGGGTCATAGGCATCCAATGCTCCGGACCCGGCGACAATCATTTCGGACGAATTGGCGTGACGCCATAAATAGGGCGTGGAGTAACTCGCTGCAAAGCTATTTCTGAGTGCACGCCAGTTGATTTGACCCGTTGATGCATCAAGACAGAATAAAGCAGAGTATTGTGCCGTATCACGGAGAAAAAAAACATCGTCCTCTACGAGGATCGGGGAGCTGCCGCTACCAAATGCTTCCGAACGATTTTCAATTCGATGTTCCCACAAACGTTTGCCTTGGAGATCATGAGCAACAAGTCCGAAAGTTCCGAAGCTGGAGATGATTTGCTGGCCGTTGCAGCAACTCGTGGCAGCCGCTGGACTACAGTCACTGTGTTGATAATCTTCTTCGAATCTGCTTACTATTTCATCACGCCAGATTTCTTTACCAGTGGCCCGATCATAGCAAAGAACGATCAAGCGATTACCTGTGGCGCCTGTGAGGAACAGTTTGTCATCCCAAATAATTGGTGATGAACTTCCGGAGGGAACTTCTACTTCCCATTGTGTATTCGCTTCTGTAAAGCGGATGGGTACCGCTTGGTTATGGGCAACGGCGTGGCCACCCGGACCTCGAAACTGTGGCCATTGATCTGTTGTTATGGTTTCCGTTGCCGCCGTCATTCCTCCGTAGATTGCTACGTGGATAATGACAAGAAATACGAATGGTTGTCTCATCTCTCATGCTCCAATCAGGATTAGATTTGAGTTAACACCACGTTTGATGCTTCTCTTGATCAAGCCTGCAAGAGGTTAACAGAAACTCGTCTTGCGATGGCGTAAGCTCTTCTTACTTTGACTCCGCGGCTCTCCCTTATTAGGGCCATCGGAATGGCCTAGTATCAAGATGCATCATTACCGAAAATGCTAGTGGATTCTCTTGTCTCATTGTTCAGAGTTAGAGTGGATCATCGCACCTTAGACGATGTCATGGCCCCGCCCGTAGTGCTGTTCGATTAGCACTAATAGAGTGGCTATGCCCGCTAGCATTTGATCAGTGGGTTTCGTGACTCTACCCATTGACGCTGCGATTCAATCGAATCGGTTACACCTTGATCAGTGGGTTATGGATTAGACTATGGAGTCGAGGTAAAGATTCTGTGGAATCTGTTTGCAAACCTTCCCCTTTGATTCCTACTGTGAGTGCAACATGAGAAACCCATTATTGCGTTTTGGCGTTCTGTCATTCTTTTCGTGTTTAAGCCTGAGCTTCGTCCATGGCCAAGAGAGCAAGCCAGCTTCATGGGATGAATTTATGGACTTTCATGTTACGAGCGGAGCCTTTGGGACCTTCCAAGCGGAGGGGGTGACGAAGGGGATGTGGGAAGGTATCGAAGCGGGGCAGAAATACACTGCCACTTACACTTTGGAACCTGACGTCAATGGGAAGTCCATCCACACTTCGCATCGTATGGAAACGGAGGGCGGAGAAGTCATTTCGATCGGGGCGGGTCTGCAGTATTGGGACGCAAAGAGTGAATCCGTTTTAGCCAGCTATTCTGGGTTTGACCAAGGTAGTCTTTTTACCGGTTCATCTGTCTTGAAAACCTTTGACCCAAAAGCTGCTCGCATTGAGTGGATTTACACAGAGGTCAGCCACGGGAAAACGACGGAATATCTACAGCGGATAGAACAGGTCTCTTCGAAAGCTAAGACGCAAGCCTCCAGCAAGTTAGAAGGTGGAGATGAGTGGGTGGAATCACTCACCCGCGCTCCAAGCAATCGATTGAAAATCCGTGTTCGACCGCGGATGCCAAGGGTTTTGCAACGAGCCGATGGCCGCTGAGACCTAGGCCTACCCCCTTATTGATCGAGCTCCAAGTCAGTATCCCGCCATGCTTTAGGA
>JAAXIK010000301.1:3316-6557 GCA_012270385.1 Rubripirellula sp.
CCCGACATGCTGTAGGGAGGCGTTGCTTGAGGGGCTTGGCGACCCGTAATAATCCAAACGTGAAGGGAGCGTGGTGTTATCTTCGCGCACGACAACCCGTTTCGCGTAACGAATGAATCCTTTGGTGCGTTGCGCGAGAAGCACACCTCCCGTCGGTGGTATGTGTGGCCGTGTTTTTATTTTTGGATTCGTGCTGGGAGCGTTTTAGCGATGTTCGGTTTTGGTAATCAAAAAGATAAGTTGCGGGAAAAGTATTCCAAATTGATGCAGGAATCCTTTGACCTCTCTACGGTCAATCGTGAAAAGAGCGATCAGAAGCGTGCGGAAGCTGAGGAGGTCGGGAAGCAACTCGATGCATTAGAGAAGCGAGCTTAATTCACGGAAATAGAATCCCTTCTGACTTTAGGTTGCCTCGATGAGCTACGCACGCGCTCGACTACTTCTCGGCATGTCAGGGGTAGGACTGATTGTTGTTTCCAGTACCTTGCTCCTTTTGACTCAATATCCGCTGTCCATTCTCCCTACTACGCAAGAATGGAGCAAAACGGATCTAAGTTCGCTCGGCATACTCTTGATTGGTTTAGCACTGGGGTTGTTGCCGCTTGATCTGCTCGGAGGATATTTTCTCCCTAATCGATGGCGCCCGAACACAATTACAGGGAAAGCCTTTTTGCTCGCTTGGGGGCGAGGTGCTTTGGTGCAAACAGCGCTTTTCTTGATGTTCAGTTTGTGGATTCTGCTATTAGGACGATCTCTCGGCTACGTTGGCGCAGTGCTCGCCATCGTAAGTGGAGGGGTTGGTCTCATCTGTTTTCAACTGCCCATCGCAAGGCTAGTGGGGGCACTTCGGATGGTTAAGCCTGCTGAATCTCCCGATTCGTCGAAGCTGAAGGAAACACAGGAGCTTCTACCATCGCAGGGTCATGACTTAGTCCCTATCGAGATCTTGAGGCATCAAGATGCTGGGTTCACCGGAGGGATCGTTGGCGTTCCAGGTCGCGAAAAAATTATTTTGCCTGCTGATTTGGTGACTAAGCTAACAGCGGAAGAGCTGGCCATCGTCATCGCACGTCGTGTTGAAGCTCTTCGTTCGGGGAGCCGGCTAAGAGGGCTACTCTTATCCTTCGCATGGGTGATCATTGGATTCACTCTGTCCATCCTCTTTCCTGGGGCTGGTTATGAAAGTGTATCCGGCCTCGCTATGGCCTGTCTTGGATTTACGATTTGGACTTTTCTCGGGTTGCTCCTGCTACCTACTTTGAGCCGTCAAGCTTCTTATGCCATTGACAAACGCATCCTTGCTGCGGGTGCATCGACAGATTATTTTCAGCGAGCCATGGCTAGGCTAGACAGCTTTCAGGATGATGAGCCCGAGCGTTCAAGGTGGGTGGAGGCTATTTTCCACCCGGTGCCAAGCGTTGCTAACCGAACCTCAGTGACCTCTGCTGGGGAGGTCACCAAGATGGAGAGACCGATTGCTTGGCATGCTGCGAGGATGACTCTTTTCATGTCATGGGCTTGCATGGGTACGCTCGTAAGAGCCGTTCACTGCAATGTGGGTCGTCCTGAGTTATGGGTGATGTTGCCAACCGATTGATCATTTCCTGTCTGTTTAGCACGGGATTCGGTTTACGCCGGTTACAGCTTGCATCGGTGGGACGGATTGCTCAAGCTTGGCATCACTTTTGAGCAGGCTGTTTAGGTTTTACTTTTTTGCTGGGCCTATCGAGCTGTTGGAGCATCACCTGAACTGCTTTTTCAATCTGCTTGTCTTTTCCCTCGCTCATGGACTGTGGATCATTTTTCACGAGGTAATCTGGCTCAGTTTGATTGTTTTCCAGGTATTCACCCTTCGTATTTTTCATTCCAACTTGAGGCACCCCGACACGCATGTCTCCGGATAGAGACATTTCCCACCAAACCGCAGTCATGGTACCGGGGACCGGCATACCTACCATTTTGCCGATATTCAGAACGTCATAGGTATAGGGGAACGCGTGGGCATCGCTGTAGTTGCCCTCGCCCATCACGAGGATGGAAGGTTTGTTCCATTGATCCAGGGAGTCACCGCGATACTCCCTCCCCCTGACATGCATGGTCACGTATTCCCGGCCCATGAACAACTTGGCCAGATCATTGTGTAACCAGCCGCCGCCATTCCAGCGAGTGTCGATGACCATCGCCTCTTTATCAAAATTCCGACCAAGGACCTCCGAGTAGACGGTCCGAAAACTTGAGTCATTCATACCACGGACGTGTACGTAACCTAATCTTCCGTCTGAGAGTTGATCGACGAGTTCCCGACGCGTTTTGACCCAGCGTTCATACATGAGTTGATTCTGCTGTGAAGTTGTGATGGGGATCATCACTTCGTCAAATTGTGTATTGTCTTCACGAAGAATGGTCAGACGAACGCGTTTGCCCGATTTGTGATTCAGCAAGCTTGCTAAGTTCGCTTTGCCATCGAGTGCATGGCCATCCACCGCGTGGAGACGCATGCCCGCTGTAATCTGGCTTTTCGTTTTCTTGAGGGGGCTCTTGTCGAGTACTTCCTCGATGAGCAGAGCTCCACTGGTGTCTTTCAAATCGAACAGGATCCCCAGCGAGGCAGTACTGTCCCCACCTTTGATGGGACCCGGTCGATAGGTAACGCCGATGTGAGAGGCGTTCAATTCACCTGTCATCTCGGCCATTAGATTGGCTAGATCGCGGTTATAAGTGATTGGCGGCAGATTGATCTCATAAGCACTCTTCATCGCGTCCCAGTCGATGCCATGGAAATCTGGGTTGTAGAATTTGTCTTGAATCTGACGCCATGCGTGCTGGAACATGTAATCCCGTTCCGCTGCACTCCGTAGGGTCATTGCGGCGTTAAAGCCAATCGATTTGGGGGTGGCTAAGGAATCAACTGAAGCGTGGCTGAGTTTCCCCCCGGAGAGTACGAAAAGGGTCTCTTCGTCGGGTGTAAATTCAAAAGTTGCGGTTCGATCGAGTTTTCGAAGCAGTTTTGTGTTGTCTTCTCGGAATTCGCGAACCCAGAGTTCACTTCCGGTGGCGTGACGTTTCAGAAAATAGAGTTTCGATGCATCTTTGTTTAGATAAGACTGGGTGATATTCGATGAATCTTTCGTCAATCTGACCGTCCGATCATCTAATCCGTCCCAGTCCACCTCCAACGGCGCGTCCTGTGTGTCTTCGTTTTCTACGTCGGCCTCGGCGTCTTTGAGTTCCTTTGGAAGTT
>JAAXIK010000301.1:6567-8152 GCA_012270385.1 Rubripirellula sp.
TGCCTTGTTGTGGGTAGTCCATTCATTACCGCCTCCGGTGTTTCTTTGTTTTCTCCGTCGGCATCGGCGTCTTTCATTTCCTTTGCAAGTTCATATTCTTCTTTGCTGAGCGTGAAAGCGTCATAGGCATCCTGGGTCAGAAAGGCCGCCATGATGTCGTACTCACGACCCCAGCTACCATGGTCTCGCTGCCCGTAACGCGCACTTGCCCAATAAACGACTCCACCGCTTTGGTTCCATAAAGGTGAGGAATCCTGGTAGCCTGAGTGGCTGATATCGCGGGGGTCAGCCGAGCCATCAGATGGAAAAACCCCGATGTTAGGGACAAATAGTCGATCTCTCGGGGCGTAGTCGGCGGTCAGCCAACGACTGTCAGGGGACCAAGAGTAGGCGATGTCTCCATCGGAGTAGGAATAGTTATGTATTTTGCTCAAGGCGACATTTGTATCGCCGGTCGCAAGGTTCAAGATTTGGATCTCATCACGTGCTGCAAGAAAGGCGATCTTCTTGCCGTCGGGTGAGTACTCAGGTTGGAAGCTGTCCGTCGTTCCAGAATAAAGCTCTGTTTCTTTGATCGAGGTGGCGGCGAAAAAGTATTTTTCGCGTTCGTCTCCTATCGTCGACTCATAAATTCTCCACAAGCCCTCTCTTTCACCTGCATACAGTAACTTACGTCCCTCCGGATCAAATGAAACGCTTCGCTCTTGTTCTGGAGTATTGGTGATCCTCACGGTCGTTCCGAAATCGCGGCTCACTACAAAAATCTCACCGCGCGAAACGATTGCGATTTCCTTTCCATTCGGTGAGACCGCAAACTCGGAGATATTGGTCAGGGTTTTTGTTTCGTATTCATTGTCTCGGCTGTCCGATTTGAATTCCACCGCAATCCGTTTGGGTGGATCGCCAACTTGTTGAGTGTAAATTTGTCCGTGATGGGTGTAGCACAGTAGTTTTTTGTTGGACACAGAAAGATGACGGACCGGATGCGTTTTGAAATCAGTGATCTGTCGCTTTTTGCCACCGTCAGAGTTCATCTCCCATACATTGAAGTGATTCGTGCGTTCCTCGGAAAGATAATAGATCGAGTTGTCCAAAACGTAGGGATCGTGATCACCACCTTTGTAGGTAGTTAACATTTGGTGCTTACCGGTTTGGCGATCAAATGACCAGATATCGCGAGCAAAGGCGGAAGTGTCGTGATTTCGAAACTCAATCTCATAACCTTTTTCATCTCGTTAGACTATCTGTTTATCGGACCTGCCATAGCGGGCTTGCGATGCTGGAATCGTGGTCACCATCTGCGGTGTCCCTCCCTCCATTTTCAGTTCGTACAACTCTGCCAATCGAGAGGTGGGGAAGATACTTGACTCGGTGCTGTCACCCCGTGCCGAGGAGAAAAGGATGGTGTCATGTGAAGCTGCGAAATCAGCTGGGATGTCGTCGGAGCTGTGGTAGGGCAGTCGCCGCGCGCGTCCACCCTCAGCTGGCATCAGGAAAATATCTAGATTACCGTGTCGATCACTCGCGAAAGCCAGATGTTTACCGTCTCTCGACAAGACGGTGTGACCGTCCCAAGCATCATTCT
>JAAXIK010000537.1:0-6734 GCA_012270385.1 Rubripirellula sp.
ACTTAATCACCCTACGTAAATAGCCTGGTCAAACAGAGGTGACAGATCGATGTGCCCCCTAGGTGAGACTACGCCACGAACTACCCCCGGTCAAATTCTCCCTATCTCACTTTAAGACTCTAGATGCTCTTTTGCTCAAGATGCTCTATACTCACGTCTCGTTAACCCAACCCACCAGTCACCGGTAATGCACGGTCGAGTGATATGAAAAGGGAAAGACTTCCTCTATTTTCAATCGATCGATTGGCTCCTAAAAAACCATCTAATTGCATTACCAACTCCCCAAGACGGCCTCGGTAAATCGTGTATCCATCCTCACGTTATTCGATCCAAGAACTGATCATTTTTCTGCTCGGAATTTGCTTTCTCCAGCAAACCAGTTTTGCACAACGCGACCTCAAGGACATACCTGAGCCGAATCCGGTGAAAGAACGTGAGTTAATGTCCGTGGGCGAGGGCTCCGAGGTGAATTTGTTTGCCTCCGACCCTGATTTCAGCAAACCGATTCAAATCAATTTTGATTCCACCGGTGGCCTTAGGCTAGCAACCACTCCGGTCTATCCACAGATCGAACCGTGACAGACCGCAAACGACAAAATTGTCGTTCTTCGTGCTACCGACGGAGATGGTGTCGCGGATCAACGTAAAGTTTTCGCGGATGGACTATTAATTCCCACAGGAATCTTGCCGGATGGACCTCATTCAGCCTATGTCGCTGAGAGCACTCGACTGGTGTATCTCACAGACACTGACGGAGATGGTGTTGCGGATAAGCGTCGCGTGGTCCTGAGTGGATTCGGTACGGAAGACACTCACCACCTCATCCACACTCTGCGATATGGACCTGATGGCTGCGTCTACTTCAATCAGTCAATCTACATCCACAGTCATATTGAAACCGCTTACGGCACTCGTCATCTCGATGGTGGCGGAATCTGGAGATATCGCCCGGAGACCGGCAGGCTTGAAATTGTTTGCAAGGGCTTTGTGAATCCATGGGGCCACAGTTTCGATGCGCATGGAGAGTCCTTTGTCACGGACGGCGCTTACTTCGAAGGCATCAACTACGCGTTTCCTGATTCGGTCTTTGTCACTTCACCGGGAGCAACTCGTTGGCTGAAGGGGCTCAATCCGGGAAGCCCAAAACACTGTGGACTTGAGATTCTCTCCGGAACCCACATCCCTCCCACTTGGTCAGGAAATCTCGTTGCCAACGACTTTCGCAGTCATCGTGTCTGCCGCTTTGATGTGGAACCCAATGGCAGCGGTTACATCAGTCGCCAGCAGCCCGAAATCATCACCACACAGCATGTCGCATTCCGACCTATCGATGCAAAAATGGGTCCAGATGGTGCTCTCTATATCGCGGACTGGTACAACCCAATCATCCAGCACGGCGAAGTTGATTTTAGAGACGAACGGCGTGATCGGACTCACGGCCGAATCTGGCGTGTGAGCTTTCCTGACCGTGAACTCGATCCATGGCCAGCATTCGAACGACTAGAGACTCCGTCACTCGTCAAGCTTCTAAAAGATCCTTCTCTTTCCGTTCGCCAATTCTCGAGGCAAGAATTGTGGCAACGATGCAGAAGCTCAGCGGAAGAGGTGGAAGAAACGGTCAATCAATGGGTCAACGAGGACCCTGCAGAAAGGCTGCTTGAGAAGCTGTGGATGTCCGAAGTGCTGGAAAAACCCATCAGCGAGAATCTCGCAGAACTGATTCAAGCTGCGGATCCCGCATCACGACGCACGCTCCTACGAAGTCTTTGGCATCAACGACAAGAAATGGGAGAAGATGCAATTCCCGGACTCGTTCAGTTCATGATGAAGCAAACACAGCATGCCGATGCTCGCATCCGGATGGAAGCAGTCGCTAGCCTCGGACAACTGGATGCGGACCAGTTCCCTGAGGCCTTTGACGCAGTACTCGAGGCAACCTCGCAAGCGATTGATGACAACCTTGATTTTGCGATCTGGCAATCCATTCGGAAACTGGATCAATCTTTCAGTGCCGGCTCGATCTTAGAGGTACTGAACTGGGAGGGAAGATCGGGACAACTTGGATTTGCTGTCACGGCGATCGGAACCCATCAGGCTGCCGAGGTCGCTCTAAAACGACTTGAGTCGGGACAACTCCCTGCTGAACAACAAAATGCAATGGTTCAGGCAGTCGCCATCGCTGGTAATGCGGATCAACTGGGTCGCACTTTCTCCAAGATTCTTAAAGGGAATACGGAAAACCTTTCTCTCGCTAAACTCCAACCCCTCCTCGATCGAACCAGCCGAGACAAAACCATACCCGCGAATATCAGCCAAACGCTTCAGGAGACACTTGGGGATGGCAAAGAGCTCAATCCGCAGCAACGTCTCACGCTCGCGAAGATCGCTGGGGTATGGAAGGTTGAATCATCCATTCCGATGCTGATGGCTGGAATTGAAACCAGCTCAGGACAAGATCAGCAGACGATCATTACAGCCCTCGGCAGCTTCGACACACCCGAAGTCCGCCAACAACTTCTATCGCTGACAAAATCAGATAAACCCAGCACTCGAATGGCCGCGACTCGAGCGGTTGCGAGCCGTCGCCCCGTTGCGGCGATCGGACCACTCTGTGATCTCCTAGAGGATGAACTGACGCGAGAGGCCGCAGCACAACTGGCGATTGAATTTGTCAGTAAGAAAGGCGCCGCGGAGTCATTAGCTGGCGAACTGAGAAAACGACAAGTCAACGCAGATGTGGCAAGGACCATGCTACGTGGCGTTCAGTCTAATGGAGGCAACACGGAACTTGAGCAAGCCATCCGGGTTGCGGGAAAGCTTGAAAACGCAAGCTGGCAACTCACGGAGGAATTGAAGCAGGAAGTTTTAGCCGCTGCGGCAACCAAGGGATCGGCGGAACGCGGTGAGCAGATCTATCGTCAAAGTAAATTGCAATGCATCCTTTGCCACGCGATCGGGAATGCAGGTGGTCTAGTTGGGCCAAACTTGATCAGCGTTGGTGGAAGCTCACAGCCTGATTACATTCTTGAGTCTCTGCTTGTCCCCAACGCAAAACTCAAGGAGGGGTACACGACGCTCACCGTACTCACCGATGAGGGTGATGTGATTAACGGGATTGTGGTCGGACGTAATGATGAGTCCTTGCGACTTCGCCTCGCAGATAACAAGGAGGTCCAGATCCCTACCGAGTTCATCGAACAAGAGAAACCTGGCAAATCTCTCATGCCAGCCGGGCTGATGGACACCCTCACCAAGAGTGAAATGATCGACCTTGTCGCATTCCTCTCAGCGTTGGGACGCACTCCGGACTATACCGTATCCACGGAACCAATTGTTCGCTCTATTGATACCCTGATCTACACGAACGAAGCCACTCGACGACTAAACCGAACCAGTACCGATACGGCTGCCAGCGACGATCCCGCAATGACGTGGCGTCCCGTGACCAGCTTGGTAAGTGGGAAACTTCCGCTCAATGAGCTTGATCGCTTTCAACAGCACCGACAGACACCACCGACGTCATTTGTGAGGCTCATCGTGGACATGCCAGCCAGCGGAACGGCTGAAATCAATCTTCCCACTCAGGGCATTGAAGCTTGGGTGAACACCAAGCCAACCCCGGCGATTGATCTTAAGCAAATTCAATTGGATGCAGGAAAGCATACCATTGTGCTAGGGATTGACCGCAATGAAGTCTCGGAGAACTTCTCCGTTCGCATCGGCGGAGATGCAAGGTAAGAACTACTGGATCAATAAAAACGTCGATCGTCCATTTCTGCGATCGACCCATTATGCTTGGGCGTAGGCTTTTTTTACTTCACTGGCGATGATTTCCATCCCTGCCTGAATGGTTTCATCGGGCATCGCGAAACTCACTCTTAAACATTCGCCAGCGTGTTGCCACTGGCTAGATTGATCTTCACCGGCTGAACCGAGTCCGAAAAAGAAATGGTGCCCCGGGACCACCAAGACGCCGCGACGCTTCAGGCGTTCGTAAAGCTCTTGAGAGTGGATAGGTAAATCTTTGAACCATAGCCATAAAAAGAAAGCCCCTTCGCTGACGTGAACACGATAAGGAAGGCTGCTATCAAAACAATGGTGCAAGCATGCTTGAGCGAATTGAGATTTCTTCTGATAGAAAGGACGGATGTGATCTCTCGTCAAGCGACATATCTCTCCCGAGTCCAACAGTGGCTGAACAATGGCTTGACCCAAATTCGAATTAGCAAGACCAACAATCGAATTCATCGAACCAATCGCTTGAATGATTTTCGGACACGCGATAACCGCCGCTGTTCGCGTTCCCGGAAGCCCAAGCTTTGACAAACTCAGAGTTAGAATCATTTGCTCGTCCCAGCGAGGCTTGATTTCCGGAAAGATCACGTCCGGAAAAGGTGCGCCGTAAGCTTGATCCACCATCAAGGGAACGTCAGCTTGGGTGGCGAGTTCGTGTAATCGATCGATCTCCTCATCCGTCAGAACGTTTCCTGTTGGATTCGTGGTCCGCGGAACGCAGATAGGAGCGGCGGTGGAGGCCAGACTCAAGGCATCGAAATCTACTCGATACTTAAACTCGTGATCTCCGATTAGATCCAAATGAGGCCGAACCGAGCAAAACATATCACCGGTTACCGATTGATTGGCGTAGCCGATGTACTCGGGAACCAGTGGGAACAGAACGCGTTTGGATGGCTGAACACCAAAGTCCCCGTTGAAAGCATTGAAAAGATAGAAAAATGCGGTTTGCCCACCTGCAGTGATTGCAACATTTTCGAGAGTCAGATCCCAGCCGTAGCGACTTCGCAAAAGTCTTGCGATCGATTCACGAAAAACAGTGCTCCCGAGAGGTGGCTCGTAATTGCCGACCACTGCACGTAGGTCGGATGCTTGCCGGACAATCTGTTCACAACGCTGCCTCCAGACAAGATCGACTTCAGGAAGATACGCGGGTTGCCCACCCCCAAGCATCAACAGGTTATCACCTCCCTGAGCAAGTGCATGACCTAAATCATCCATCAAATCGCCGATACCGCTACCCTGCGCGAGTTGACGACCGAAGGTTGAAAGCGGCCAATTTTTACTATTTGCCATCTGACGGTGCTCCCTGACTTTTCTCCACACCCATCTGCTTTCTCACTGGAGCCGAACGCCCCTTGGCAATAGACAGATCAAGCAGTTGCTTGAGCTCCTCAGCGACCTTGGGATACTTCTCGTAAAGATTCACCGTCTCACCAGGATCCTGTTCGAGGTCGTAGAGCTGAGCCGGTGCAGTGGGTAGCGTATTGGGCAAGGCAAACGGCAACAAGCGACCGCGCGAGTAGGAGTTCCCACCCGAGCCTTGGTGGTTCAGAAATTTCCACTTCCCTCTGCGTATGGCAAGGGCCAGACTGATCGTCTGGTGAAGTGTGTAAGGCCGGATCTCATCGGATTTTTGCCCTCGCAATAACGGATAGAAACTGAAGCTATCCTCAGCCGCGTCATTGGGCAGCTCGTACCCAATAATATCGGCAATGGTTGCAAACAGATCCGTCAAACAAATCGTTTGATCCACCTCGCTCCCTGACTCAATCACTGAGGGCCACCAAACGATGGTCGGAACGCGATGCCCCCCCTCCCAGTTATCACGCTTCATTCCACGCCAAGGGTATGCCCCGTCATGCTGGTGACGTCCTCGCATTTCAATGACCGTCCCCACCTCCGGACCGTTATCACTTGTGAAAATGACCATGGTGTTTTTATCCATTCCGGTTTCTCGAAGCGTAGCCATCAACTGACCAACCACGTAATCCATCTCAAAGATGAAATCAGCGTGGGGTCCGAAATCCGTTTTCCCCTGAAAGCGAGGACTCGGAAATGAGGGGAGATGCACTGCCTGCATCGAGTGAAAAAGAAAGAACGGTTGGTCAGGATGCTCTCGTGCATGCTGCTTTAAAAACCCCTGACTCTTCTCCAAGAAGACCAGATCCACCTCTTCGAGGTCAAAATCGGGTGCGACCAGCCCCTGGCGATTATCAAATGACCAAGGATGCTTCGGTAATTGCTCTCGATCCAGTAGACCTGTGGGAGGGATCGGGATCGAATCATCCACGACATAAGCGTAAAGCCAATCTGTAGTCGGACAACAAACGGTTCCAAAAAACCGATCGAATCCACGATGCACGGGACCGTCAGTGGATGGCCGCGAAAAATCAACTCGACGCACTGGCTCAAGCCCATCGCGGTGGATCGGCTGCGATTGACCGTCATAAAAAGTCATTCCGATATGCCATTTACCCGACATGGCAGTTCGATAACCCGAGCTCTGGAGCATCCCGCCCAAGGTTAAACGATCTGCCTCAATTAGACATGGTCCCCCCACTCCGGTGAACACGCCGCGGTAGCCGGTTCGAAAAGCCATCCGCCCCGTGAGCAAGCTGTAGCGAGTCGGAGTGCACACCGTGGACGGGCTGTGTGCATCGATAAACCGACTGCCCTCTGCCGCCATCTGATTGAGATGGGGAGTGGGTATCCGGGACTTCGGATTAAAACACTGCACATCTCCATACCCGAGGTCATCAGCGAGAATCACCAGAATATTGGGGCGATCCGTAGCCGCTTGGGCGTTCGGCCAAAGTTTTGATTCAGAGATTAAAAACAGAGTCACAAAAAGAACGACGAAATGGAATCGGCTTAACCCAGAGCTCTCTTTCTTATTTTTTACCCTTCGAGGATGTAGCGAGTTGCAGCGCCGTGCA
>JAAXIK010000537.1:6744-8144 GCA_012270385.1 Rubripirellula sp.
TCCCGGCCAGCTGCTCATCAAATCGACTGCTCATCAATTCGACTGACCATGGCGCCAACGGAGCATCACGTCTGTGCACAGATCTACCCACAAAAGGAGAGCATCTAAGGACCTATGCAAGAAAGCGATTGAAGGTGCGTCCTGTCTTGCCTGAGTGAAATCGTCCGCTCGAAAAATGCTTACTTCGCTAAATCCGACGAAAAACAGAATAGGTGTTTCTCACCTCGAACAAATAATTCACGATCCACGGGAGCGAGGGTAGCGTCGACAGTCTCCCCAACTCGATTCACCGAAACGACTTCAAATTTCTCGGTATCTCGAATTACCACCGTCGTGCCATTCCGATCAGTCAGGTAGACATTGCCATTTGCTGCGATCGGCGACGAGTAGATCATTCCATTGAGACCTGGAACGCGAACGGAGGTGTAGTGAGGATCACCTGTCGTAGCATCAAAACAACTCAAGATACCCAGTTTTGCTTTGAAAAAATAAAGACGATCACCAGACAGTAATGGTGATGCGCTGTCAGGAGTATCTCGATCAACCGACCAAACCACGTGCTCCGTTCCTTCAATGTCACCCGTACCATCGGGCCGGAATGCTGCCAGGAACGAACCACGGAATCCGCTGCCCACAAAAACAAGATCTTCGGACGCCACGGCCGAAGCCACCGGCCTTTCCGTTTGCCCGCCACATCGCCACAACTCCTTCCCGGTTTCAAAATCATAAGATCTTGCACAGGTCTGACCGTTCATCACGACTTGCTTCTTACCTTGGACCTCGATCACTCGCGGAGTCGCCCAACAGGTTGGCTCATCACGTTCTGCCTTCCATACCGTTTTGCCTGTTAACTTATCAAGTGAGTAGAGAGCGGAGGGGCCTTCATGATCCCATGGAACGAGGATCCTATCGCCGGAGAGTGTCGGTGAACTTCCCTCACCAAATTGATTCCTCGCACGCATCTTTCCAAAATCTACTCGACTCCATACTTTTTCGCCTGCCATGGTGAAACAGTAGAGCCCTCGGGATCCGAAGTGAGCGTAAACATGCTGCCCATCAGTGCAAGGTGAAGCAGGGGCAAAATTGTTCGTGCTGTGCGTTGGTTCGTGGGGTGCCGCGGTAACCGCAACACTTTTCCAACGCAGTGCTCCGGTGTTTCGTTCAAAGCAAAACAAAGTGAAATCCAAAGTCCCTCGTCTACCTCCAGCAACTGGGACGCCCGATACAACGAAGACCTGATCACCCCATACCACCGGTGACCCCGATCCCGCGCCAGGGATTTCAATTTTCCACTTGAGATGCGTGGTCTCGTCCCAAGCGACCGGCGGTGCTGCATCCTCCGAAACCCCATATCCATTTCCTCACCAAAGCCCCCACTCTCCCGCATGCGTCACAACAGA
>JAAXIK010000171.1 GCA_012270385.1 Rubripirellula sp.
AGCTCACGCTGTACCTGACTGGCTACGTTTAGAAAGCGATTTTTCACCTTGGAAGTATCGCTCTTGAGCCGGCCGATTTTCCTCCGCTTCCCCCCTTTACGGTTATGAACTTGCCATTTTCGTCATCCATCAACAACATGAACCGAGTCAATCTGACGCAGAGTCATGGCGGCTTGAGGGGTCTCCGGCTAGTGATTTGCATTTGCACACTATCCATTTGCTCGGCTGACAGTTCTGTCCTTTGGGCGAGTCCTCAGGTAGATGAAGCGGCATCGCCTAGCGAGAACGCCTCATCCGCTGTCGAGGCTCAGCAGGATGCGGATTCAGTGCCTGCCGATGAAGCAAATCAAGACACTCAAGCTTCGGAAGAGCAGCAATTTATCGAAGCCATCTTGGAGTCGACTCCGGCCCCAAGTGAAATCGTTGCACCCGAGGCAGGGGAAGAGGGTTTGCGGTTCGCATTCGATAGAACACCATGGAGAGACGTGATTCGGTGGATCGCGGACGAAGCGGATCTAGCCCTGCATGTTGGAGAAGTGCCCACCGGTAGAATACACTCGGCCGACCCGAGCCTGTTCACCGTTGAAGAAGCGATTGATCGCATAAATCTTTTTCTGCAACCAGAAGGTTACGCGATTCTTAGAAGCGGGCGAATGCTTTCGGTGGTGAATCTTGGGGACCCGCGGAGCAAGCAGCAGCTTGATGCATTAGCGAGGATGGTTGAACCCGAGGACCTTGCGAACTTGCCTGACCATGATGTCGTGCGTTGCCTCTTCCCGTTGGGTGAAATTGATGCCCAGGGGGCTGTAACGGAACTCGAGGTTCTCAACTTACTCGTTACACCCGAGATTTTGGGAAGAACGAATCAAATTCTTTTGATCGAAACGGTCGGCAAGCTCCGCAGCGTTAAAAAAATCATAGATTCCTTTCAAAGCGACGCGCTGGGCAATGGTACCGTCGTTCAGTGGTTTGCGCTTCGGCAGGTTGGGGCAGAGGATGTCTTGGAGGTGGCTCGCCCACACTTGGGACTCGCGCCCGGTGAGATGATCGGTATCGATGTAAGCGTGTCGGCAGATGTTCGTGGTCAGCATCTTTACGTTACGGGGGTCGAGGATAAGGTGAAGCTGCTTGAGGGGCTTATCAAATCCATTGATCAGCCTGAGGAATCACTCACCGAGAGTACAGAACCTTCTGAGTTGCGGCGTCATCTTGTTGAAGGTGGTAACGTCGATACTGTCTACAATGTGTTGCAAACACTACTCGCTGGTAGAGATGTCCGGCTGTCGGTAGATGTGCCGTCAAGCAGCATCGTGGCCTTTGCTCCACCGAGCACGCAGAACGAGATCAGTCAGACCGTCATGCAGTTGCAAGCTGCAGAAGCCGAATTCGAAGTGATTCCACTGCGGACAGCGGATCCCTATTTTGTGATCAGTCTTCTCGAGGAAATGCTTGATTTGCCCGGTGCATTCGCAGATCCCGATGAGATTGATCCCAATACGCCAAAGATTGATGCGGACCCTGCTAACGGTCGCTTGTTTGTTCGTGCCAAACGACCACAGCTAGAGCAGATAAAAACGATTGTTAAAGGTTTGGATGGAGTCGGAGCTTCGGCGGATAGCGGTTCACAAATGCCCGGAGATCAAACTCGCATGCTTCCGCTCAAGGGGCAGAACGCAATGACGCTGCTCGAGGCTGCGTCCAAATTCTGGAGAGGAGAGAATCCGGTCGTTCTCTACAAGCCAGTGACTCGAGATGAACGGCCAAGGGAACGAGTTCTGACTAACCCACAAGGTGGCTCGGGCGAATCATCTAGGAACCAAGAGACGAAAGAGCCTCGGAGAAGTTTGCCAAAATTAGGTGAGTCCGCATCATGGTCCGTCAATCCACGGAACGATTCGGGTGTGCGGTCTCAAGAGGTCGGAGCTCCAGAGAGATGGTTAACTGCGAATACGGAGAGCGACGGCCCAGTGATCCGGTGCCAGTTGCTTCCAGACGGCTTGGTGATTCAGTGTGAAGATACAGAGGCGCTGGATCAATTTGAAAGTTACCTCCAGTCCATGTCGGGTTCGTTTGGATCCACCGTGTCTCCGACCATCGTGTTCTACCTCAAGTATGCTAAGGCGGACGATGCTCTTCGTATGCTTTCCGATTTAATCGAGGGTGGCGAGATTGCTGCCGAAGTTTCTGACAGTTCGTTGGTGAACGGTTATGTTCCTTCTGCATCCTATTATGGGGCTTTCTTAACCTCCCGAGATGGCATGTTAGCCTTGAGTGCTGGGACCATGACGGTGATTTCCGATTCGAGGTTGAATCGTTTGATTGCTCAAGGCACTACGGATGAAATTGATAAAATAGAAGAGTACCTCGAGATCATTGACAAAGATAATAGCATCACCTCGATAGAGACTGCCGGTGCGTCGCACGTAATCGCTTTGAAACATGCCCAAGCGAGCGAAGTTGCAGAAACTCTACGCGGTGCCTTTGCTGGGCGAGTGATCGCCGATGAGAATAAGCAAGCGAAGCAGCCTGCTGCTTCTGGCGCTCAAGCTCAAGCAAGATCTAACGATGATCGAGAGAAGAAGGACTCGAAGCCTGCTGTGGTAAAGGGGCAGGCGATCATTGATCTTGCTCCCAAAATGACGATCGCCGTTCATGAGGCAAGCAACTCACTCATCGTCACTGCGCCTCAGCAATTATTTCAGGAAGTGGAGCGACTTGCCAACGTGATTGATTCCATGGCAGAGCAAACCATCGAAGTCATTGCTCCAGCAAATGGTGCCGTTTTCGAATCCGTCCTCATGCGATACCTCGGCCAAGAGGGTGATTCGCGTCGACCGTCTCCCACGAGCAATCGGACCCCCGAACGACGGGACTACCCACAAAAGCGACCTGAAAATTAGATCTTGAACTGTGCCCATCCTGAGCCTCTACCCATTCATGCCAGTTGAGTGCAGCAAATCAAACTCGTTTATTTCAATTGGACACGTGCGATGAATTTCGCTAGATCAAGTTTCCTGCAATCAATCACCATCTTTGGGATGCTATGCATCCTTGCCCAGGCCGCTAACGCTCAATCTGGTCTACGCGAAGCACTCGAACGGCTGGATCGAGACCAGGACGGTGACGTGGAGCCGGAGGAGATAACGCCTCTTGCTCGGCCCTATCTCGAGAGGATCATGAAGGCGAGTCGGCTGTCGATCTACCGTGACAATGATATTGAGTCCGTTCTGCGTGCGGCACGGAGGTATTATGCGACGCAAAATGGTGTTTCGGAGGACCGGGTAGAGGTCGATTCGCAATCCATGGTGCGGTCCTTCGAGCCAGATGATGATCAGCCTTTGGTACCGGAATTTGGACTTCCTGAGGTCAAGTACCCTTACATCAAGGCCGATTTAGAGCTTGCGGATCGCATGATACGGACACGGGATAGGAACCGTGACGGCTTCATTGATCGGAAAGAAGCATCTTACGAACGCTGGACTCATCGGGATCCCTTTGCAGATGACCTGAATCAAGATGACCGTCTTACTCGGTTGGAATTGGCTCAGCGTTATGCCCGCCGAAGAGCACTCGATCAGGTATCAGGGGAACTCCGTCAGAAAGCGTGGAGGACTTATCAGGATAATGGTGGCTCAGAGGGGGAGAGAGAAGAGGATCGATCGATGTGGTGGAGGCGTGGTGGCAACAGCTACTGGCTTGCTGCGACCATCATCTCCCGTTTCGACACCAATCGGAATGGAAGGCTCGAGGTCACGGAAGTGAAAGAACTCGGAATGCCGGTCGGTCAGATTGATATTAATCTTGATGGTGAGCTATCGCGGGAGGAGATGTATTCCTATCTCGAGCCGATTCAAAAAGAAGTCGGTGAGATGACGGAAGGTGTTCCCGGATGGTTTTTCGAACTGGATGCCAACGACGACGGTCAGATTGCCATGTCGGAGTTCGCCACGGAGTGGACCGACGAAAAGATGGCCGAGTTCAAGTCGTTTGATATGAATGAAGATGCTCTCCTGACCATCAACGAAATCACTCGAGCCAAGACTTTGATGGGGGGAAGCTTCGCAAATCGAACAGCAGAAATCATCCCACCCGGTAAAACCGTAATTTCTTAAATCGTGATCGACGAGTATATTTTGGTCGTAGATATTAATTTGCAGATCTCACTCACTCACACTCATGTTAGTTACCTTGACTGTTTTTTGACTGGCCCCGACGGGCAGCGCATTGAATTATTTTCTGGGGTAGGTGGGCATGATGATAATTTCGATAACACCGTCTTCGATGATCAGTCGCGGTATCCAATCAATAAAGCGAGGCCACCGTTCGAAGGGTCTTTTCAGCCAATGGCTTTATTGAAGCGACAGCCAAGCTTGAGTCATTACAATGGCAAAAACGCAAGGGGAGTTTGGCAATTGGTCGTTCGTGGTTCACGTAGTGATCGTTTTGGGATGCTGCACCTATGGAGTCTCAATATTCGTCCACAGGAGAAGCTACCCGGTGAGGTGCTTGAAGTTCTCGAGAATGAGAACGAAGAAGGCGAAGGGGATGCGTCCTCCGAGGGTTAAAGCTGCCCGAGGTTGAAAGCAAAAATGGTGTATCACAACGATGAAGCATGCGTGGGTGAGACACCGCTGAATCTTGAGATTTGCTTAGCGTCTCACCCAATGGCTTGGTTCGCGATTTACTCGGTTCGAAAGCGTAGCATCCAGTCATACAATTCGGGTAACGCGTAGGCCGATGACCACGAGTTATGGCCAACGTTCTCGAGACTTGTGAATCTGATTTTGTCTCCGCCCGATTCTTTGATTGCTTTTACCATCTCCAATGATTTCTCAAAGGGAACGGCTTTGTCTTCATCGCCATGGAATACCCATATTGGAGTGTTCTTTAACTTGTCCGCATCTTCTGGATTGCCACCGCCGCAGATAGGGATTACCGCTGCAAAGCGATGCGGGTAGTTGGCTGCAAGGGTCCATGATCCGTAACCACCCATGCTCAACCCGGTGAGGTAGGTTCGGCTTGGATCGACTCGGTAGTTTTCGTTGATCGTTTTGAGTAGTTGATCAAGCTGAGTTTGTCGGGTTGCATCTCTCCAAGATCCGGAACTCGGGCACTGTGGGGAGATGAGAATGAACGGAAGGCTGTCACCACGTTGAGCGAATTTCGGAGGACCCCATTTTGCAACGAGTTCCAATGGTCCGTGACTCTCGCCTCTGCCATGAAGGAAAAGAACAAGGGGGTAATCTTTCTCAGGTGTATCTTCGTAGGATTCTGGAAGGTAAATCAAATAGGAGAGTTCCTGATCAGTGTCAACAGCTATCTGCTTGCTCTGTTTTCCAGCGGTTGGCTTTTCTGGGACGGTTTCAGCTGACAATGGATGACTGCATTGCAGGTTGAGAACGGACAAGCCGATGACGGCGGCGAAGGTTTTGATTAAATGCATGAATGAATATTTCCTAGTCAGAATTTTTAAAGGCTGAAAATTGGGTTGAGGTAATGCATCTTTTTCAAGAATCAATACTGCAAGTACTGAGACTCCGGTTTGAATTCACACCGGATCAGTACGTTTAAACATGCTTTGTTCGATCAAGCGATACTCTTGGTGACGTCGACTTGTGAGGTTGCTATGTTTTTGTCGGTGGCGGATTGGCTTTTCTTAATCTCACCGGAACATGGCTGAGGTCATCAATCAATGTGTAGATAACTGGGATTGCAATAAGGGTAAGCCCCAGTGATAAGGTTTGCCCTCCCACTGCAAGAATTGCAATGGATCTCCTTTCCTCTGCACCGGGGCCTGTCGCGATCAGCAGCGGTAATAGGCCCGCCACAAAGGATAAAGTGGTCATGAGGATGGGTCTCAATCGATCGCGGTTCGCTTGCAAAATGGCTTCGTCGCGTTCCATTCCACGACGTCGCAGTGCGTTGGTTTGATCCACTTGTAGGATTGCTGCTTTTTTCACCACACCAAAGAGCACCAAAATGCCTAGAGCCGAGTAGAGGTTGATCGTTTCACCACCGAGATGAAGGCTAATCAACCCAAACGGTACCGCAATGGGTAGGCTCGAGAGGATGACAATGGGATAAGCAAGATGTTCAAATTGTGCTGCGAGTACGATGTACATGAAGACAGCGGATAAAGCGAACATCCACAAAAAGTCAGTGATTGTGGTTTCGAGTTCACGTCCACCACCAAGGACTTGCACGTTGAACCCGATCGGCAGACCGATCTCGTCCACGGCTTGGTAAAGAGTATCGATGCGATCTGCCAGAGCGTAACCTGTATCTAAGTTTCCGCGAACTGCTACCATTCTTTGACGGCTCAGCCGATCGATTCGCGACGCAGAGGTGGCAAACGAGAAGTCCACGCAATTGTCGATGCGGATCAGTCGTTCCTGGGGATTTACTTCCGCCGCACGCTGAGCAAACTGCGGAGCCAGTGGTGACCCTGATCTTCCAGTACTTCGTACATAGAGCTGTGAGATGGATGGAACATCATTACGATCGATTCCAACCAACCTCAATTCGATGTCATAGGCGTCACCGGCGGTGGAATCAAAGAATCGAGAAACTCTATCGTCACCTCCCACGGCGACTCGTAGCGTCTCGGCAATTTCGCGCACTTCAACTCCTAGATTGGCCGCACGTTCACGATTAATCGAAGCTAATAGTTCAGGATTATCAATTTGTAATGTGGAGTAGACATCAACAATTCCTGGAATCTCTTCAGCTCGTTTCTTCAACTTGCCGCTAAATTCGAGGAGTTTTTCTGGATCAGGGCCTGTGATGGCCATGTCGATATCCACAGGTGCACCTTGTCGTAACGAGGTTAAGTTCCTCACAGACACTTTGACATCGGGTATTTGATTAAGTGCCTCGCGCACCTCGGACATTTTTTCCCGCTGTGTGTAATTGCCCTCCCATGTCTGACCTGGGGTTCCCGCCAAAAGATTCTTGCCGAACCGAGAGATGGAGAAGGTTCTCTCTTGGGCATCAACAAGCTTTACGTAGATTCCCGCCCTATTGATATCTCCCCCACTGCGCGTTCCAAGAGTCGTCAAGGCAGTTTGGATTCCCTCAATCCTTTGCAGTCTTTCTTCCACCCTATCTACGGTTTCGCGCATGGCAGTCATGTTAGCGCCTTGCCGTGCTTCGATACGAACTTCAAATTCCGATTCATCCACATTCAAGGGTACGTAATCTCGCTTCACGACTTGGAGAAGCGGGATGTTGCAAGCAATTGCGAGGATCACCGCCATGAGTGTGAGCCAACGAAATCGCAATGCCTTTTTTAGCAGCCAAAGGTACGCAACCTCCATCAATCTGTAAAAACCTTGACGGGAACGCGGCCGACCGCGTGTATTCCGGACCGAAGATTCTGATCGCAGCAACTTGCTGCACATCATTGGAGTCAGCGAAAAGCTGATCACCATGGAGATCAGAATAGCGATACTCGCGGTAACTCCGAACTCAAAGAGAAGTTTGCCCGTGACGCTGGATAGGAAAGAGACAGGCAGAAATACGATGACTAATGACATCGTGGTAGCGAGAACGGCTAAGCCGATTTCTTGCGTGCCTTGGATAGCTGCCTGTTGGGGAGCCAGGCCTTTTTCTTCAATGTTGTGAAAGATATTTTCGAGCACAACGATTGCGTCATCGATGACAACGCCAACCATGAGTACGAGCGCGAGCATCGTGACGTTGTTTAGTGTAAATCCAAACCAGTTCATAAAAGCGAACGTGGCAATGATGGAGGACGGAATGGCTACCGATGCCACGAGAGTTGATCGCCAAGATTTCATAAAAAGTAAAACGGTCAGACATGCTAGGAAGCTACCGGCTATCAAATGTCTTTGAATTTCGTTTAAAGCTTCGAGAATGTAACGCGACTGATCCTGCATGATGGTGACATCGACATCATCGGGTAATAATTCTTGGCATCGAGGCAATCTCGCTTTGATGGCATCAATCACGGCGACGGTGTTCTCCCCCGATTGACGCTGTATCTGGAGAACGACGGCAGGCTTTCCGTTTAAGCGAGCAAGGGTACGAACCTCCTTGGTTGTATCCGCAACGTTTCCGCAATCGCTCAATCGGGCTGGTTGTCAGTTCA
>JAAXIK010000421.1 GCA_012270385.1 Rubripirellula sp.
ATCTGGTCGCGTTTTTGCCATTTAACATACGCCGCTTTTGACAGTGTCCATTTCTTCGTCCCCTTCTGCCCGCCCCCCCTCCGGGAATATGATCAGGGAATACACATCGCCCATCTGCTGGAGCATGATATCTATGGGACTCTTATGCACCTTGATTTCTTTGCGGTCGACTAACAGGGCATTAAAACTATTGGCCATGTGTGGCTTTAACCAACCCTTGGCCCAATAATCTTTTGCTGCGACGGGCCGAGTGATTTTTCTTAGATGACGCGGCAGTGCTGACCACAACAATACGGCATCGAGGTGACTCGTATGATTAGCGAAGTAGATTCGCTGCGAGGTCTCAGGTTGACATTCGATCCAGCGCACAGTGAAACCGCTGAACAGCTTTGCGAGTAAAACAATGGCGTGGCTCGTGAGTGTCATGCAATTGAGGGTATATCAGAAAGACGGCTGTGTTTGTGAGCGATAGTATGCATGAATTATGAGTAGTAATACAGAGACCCGATTTACTTTCGATAAGTTCGCATTCGCATGTAATTTCGGTGACGATCTTCTGGTAGATCGGGCAATTCGGACTAGGTTTGCAGTATGAATATCAATTTCTGTTCTGTCACGCATTTTCACCTTTGGTCAGAGATCGAGACCGGAGACTCCATCCCACTGAACGAAACCTTCGATCGCGGCGTACTCCGCCAATCCTAACGAATCATAGCGTTGAGCAGTCTCAGCATTCCGGGATTCAGCTCTTTGCCAAAACTCTCGTACATCAGAACCCGGGAATAAAGCGCTATCTTTTTGAGATTCATGCTTGAAGATCGCAGCACGTTTTCGAGACACCTCCTGTGGGCTCAGTGGTACCGCCATCTCAATCTCATGTGGTGCCCATTCTTGCCAAGCCCCACGATATAGCCAAACCGCACAATCAGAATACCAGTCTTCGTCTTGGCACTCATGACAAGATTGCAAAATAACGGAAAGGCAGGTGCGATGAGTTCCGTGTGGGTCCGATAGATCTCCAGCAGCATAAATCTGATGGGGTTTGATTTTTTTTAGCAACTCAGAAGTGATTTCTAAATCCGCATTGGAAATAGGGCTCTTCGTAACTCGACCCGTTTGATAGAAGGGGAGATCGAGGAAATGTAGATTCTCGTCCCTAACACCACAGCATCTCGCTCCTTCTCGTGCTTCACCACGCCGAATTAGGCCTTTGATTTTTTGGACATGTTCACTGTCCACCATGCCCGGTTTTTTGTTTCGTAGAAACTCATCCACATGAGTTTCTAGTTGTTCTAACCCCTCGGTACGAATCTGAAATTCTCGGCAGAAATCCTCGACGAATTCTGAAAATCTCAAAGCATCCTCGTCAAAAACAGCGATGTTTCCTGAGGTTTGATACGCAATGTGGACGTCATGACCTTGATCGACTAGTCGAATTAATGTTCCCCCCATTGAGATCACATCGTCGTCAGGGTGTGGGGAGAAAATAATCACACGTTTCGGGTAGATGTCATCTCGGTATCCGGGCCGATCGCCAATCTGTTTCTCGTGCTCCGGTTTACCGCCCGGCCACCCGGTGATCGTCGACTGAAGGTGTCTGAATACGCGCAGGTTAATGTCGTATGCACTTCCATGCGCAGCTAGTAAATCCTGAAGGCCCTGTTCGTTGTAATCCGCATCGGTGAGCTTCAAGATGGCTTTTCCAACATCTTCTGACAGATCGATCACTGCACGCCGGATCGTTGCGGGATCCCAGTTGATTTCACCCAGCAACCAAGGAGATTCGACGCGTGTCAGGTTTGAAGCGGCCGCTTCATCCAAGAGAAAAAGAGTATTCGGGTGGTCCTGAAGAAATGTGGCTGGAATGCTTGAGGTGGCATAGCCTTCAACAGATTTTTCAATAATTTTGGCTTTACCCTCACCGAATGCGAGCAGCAGAATCCTTTTCGCTTCCAAGATTGTCCCAACGCCGAGGGTGATGGAGTAGCGAGGTACGTTTTCTGCTCCAAAGAAATCACTGGCTGCATCAATCCGAGTTACATTATCGAGTGTAATCATTCGGGTTCGTGAATTGCGCTCGGAACCTGGTTCGTTGAGACCAATGTGTCCGGTGCGATTCAGCCCGAGTATCTGCAAATCGATACCACCCGCATCGCGAATGGATTTCTCGTAAAGTTGACAATACTCTGACGCATCACTCTTTTCAATTGTGCCATCAGGAATATGAATTTGTTCAGGTGGCAGATCAATATGATCGAAGAGATGCTCATGCATAAACCGCGATACGCTCTGTAGTTCCGATGGATGCATCGGAAAATATTCGTCCAGATTGAAAGTGATAACATGCTTAAATGATAGATTGTTTTCACGATGACGTCGGACTAACTCTTCATAGATCCCGGTGGGGGAGGAACCCGTAACCAGTCCTAGGACACACTTGCGGCCTTCTTTCTCGCAGTCCCGAATCAATTGTTCAATTTCATCCGCGGCTGCAATACTCGCTTCGGATGCTCGAGAAAAAATCTGACATGGGATACGTTCGTTTGCTGTGGTCATACTTCACGGCCTTTATGTTGTGCGGCTTGCGCTGCACCAGCGATTCCTGCTGTGTTTCCAAGTGATGCGTATTCGATAGTGAGGTTTTCACCAACCTGCTTGAGTGTTGACTCTCGGACTGATTGTCTGATGGAAGAGAGAAAGTCCCTCCCGATTTGTCGTGAGTTTCCCCCAAATGTCATTGCACCTCCCAACAGAACTACACTTGGATCAATGATTTGTCCCATCATTCCAATTGCAACTCCGAGATACTTTGCGGTCTCAAGAATGATTTGCCTGGCAGGCTCAAAACCTTCTTCCGCTGCAACTCCAATCTCTCGAGTACCTATTTTAGGTTGGCGGAGAGATAGCGGTAGAGCCTCTCTCTCCCACGGAGTGAATGCATTTATGGCTCTTGCAACAACCGCCGGCGCTCCGGCGTATGCTTCTAGATGACCACGTTTACCACAATTGCACCTAGAAGCATCATGAGAAGAATCCACGGTGACATGCCCAAGTTCTCCTGCACAGCCATGATCCCCAGAAAGGTCCTGCTCGCCAATAGCTAGACCACAGCCAATACCAGTTCCCAAGGTGACCAATGCAAGCGTCTGGGTGTTGAGCTGGCGATGTTTATGTTCGGCCAATGCAGCAGCATTGGCATCATTGATTACAGCGGATGGGACATTGGTTTCTTGTTGGACGATCTCCAAAAGGGGGCGGTCAATCCAATGGGGAAGATTAACAACCTCTTTGAGGCTCCATGTTTGGGTATCTAGCACACCGGGTACTGCCAAGCCTACACCTGCAAGGTGATTTAAATTTCCTTCGGTTAGTCTCGCAAATTCAAGTCCATATTGAACGGCGGATTTGGGCCCGGAAAAATCCGTTGTAGCCACAGATTGTTGGTGCAAGATTTTGCCATCCTCAGTGACCAAACCATATTTGATTGTGGTTCCACCTACATCGATACCCAAATATCTCTCATGGGAACCGGCGCTGGCGTGTGAAGGCTCTATCATTTGATTTTCGGATAGACGGGGAATATTTGGTTTTAGAGAGAGATTTTTAAGATTTCAGTATCGTTATCTGTCTTTTGGATGCACTGGATTTCATGATTTCCGATCAAGCTTTACCACGAGTGCTAATGGACGTGTTATGTATCCTTAAGCAGCCATATCCGATTTATAGCCCATCAGGTAGTTTTCCCTCGGCGACTTCCTCTTCCCATTGGTCCATTAGTGGCCAATGTTCTGCCAACGTTCCGAAGTCAGCCATTTGAAGGTAAGACTGTAGTCTTTCAATTGTCTTATTGAGTAAGTCAGGTTCATTGCGAAAGATAGGGCCATGACTGGGGGCAAGCCATTTCACATCGCTATCTCGAATTCGCTCGAGTGATTGAATGAAGGCGTTGATGTCACTGCCGTGATGTGCATCGATCGCTCCTATGCAACCGTCACGATAAATGTTGTCGCCACTTAGCAGTGTATCTCCTATCCGAAAAGCGAGTTGGCTGTCTGTGTGGCCGGGTGTGTGCCACACCTCCAATTCTAGATCACCAACTTGGATTAAGTCACCGTCTTCAAGTTTGTGATCGACTGAAACGGGGGGCATAGGCATACACAGACCTTGAGCAGCAATCTCTGCCATGGTCAGGAGAGTATCGCCAGTTTCAATGGCGCTAACAGCATTGGTATGGCAGGAAACCGTCGTTTTTAATGTCTGTTTGGCTTTTGCTAGTCCTTGAATGTGATCCACATCGGCGTGTGTAGCAATCAGGGTTTTGCATCGTGACAACGGAAAGTCAAGTTGTCTGATGATTTCGATAAAATCATTTACAGTTTCCTCATAGCCAATATCAACGAGCACCCATTCGTTATCACTGAAGACAAGATACACATTGCAGCCAAGGACTTCACCTGCTTGGAAATTCAGTTCGATGATGCCAGGGAAAATGGTTTTACGATTTAACATAATGACGACTTGGGACTGGTTAATCTAACAAGTGGTTTGGTGCTGCGTTCATGGCTCTGAGGATAAGTTTTTAAGCCAAGAGAGTCTTTGGTAAGCGATTCATTTCAGAAGCGGTGGTAAACCTTCTACGTGGGTTGGATACCTGAGTTTCGGCAAAAGCTCACGTTTCATTCGGCGATTCCAAACTCGCTTGTTTCCTTCTGACCTTGGCAGTTTCGATTCAGAAGTACCCTCGGTAGTGAAAATCGGCTCCGCTAATCCCAGATGTTTGGTGATGAATGAATAATAATCACGTCTTTGGGTAGGTTGATCGTCTGAGACCACATAGGTCCTCTGATTAGAATTTCCGAGTGCCGCAATGACCGCTTGTGCCGCATCTTCCACATGTATCAGATTGATATAACTGTTCGGGTCAGCTTGGATGGGAATTCGCTTTCGAAGCTGTTGTTGGTTAGGAACACGCTCAAATCCGTAGATCCCCGCCAATCGAAGCACATTCCATGAAGATGAGCTTCGCTTCCGGCGGATCAAATTTTCCGCTGCAAGGTGTGCTTTTGCACTTTGGCGGGTTGGGTGAGTGGGTGATGTTTCATCAACCCAGACACCATTTTTTTGGTGGTAGACTCCCGTGGAGCTGATGTAAACGACGTTTTCTGCTCCTGATAGTCGCGGTAACAGGAGATTGAGCCCACCTACCAAGGTTTCCCAGTAGCTTTTTTGGGCGTTTCTGCCGCGACTTACAGCGATCACGACGTGACTGAAAGAATCAAGTTCGCTCAGTGTACGAGGATCGTTCCAATCTGAAATAATCGGATTAATCCCCATATTTGACAATTTTTTCCCGTTTTCCCGACACCGTGTGCTGCCCCAAACGTTATCTCCAATACGAAGGAGTTGCCTGCCAATTTCCTTGCCAAGGTACCCACAACCAAAAATGAGAGTTTTTCTCTCGGTCGGTTCGGTTGAATTGCCGTCGATTGAGTTTGCCATGATTTTTCCTCGCTCTAGAATCCACACTACACTGAGTAAGATAGCAGGTGCGTCTGACAAGATAGCTTTGGCTGCCATTCGATGATCAAGAACAATCAGGTAGGCCGCTGACTTGTTGACCTGAGACGCTAATTGTACGTTGGCCTCTGAGACCCGATGGGGATTTTGCTTTGTTTAGAAACGTCGCTTTACTTATCTTATTCACTCTGGGTGGATTTTCTCCTTCAATTGCTCAGATCAAGGAAGCGAGTCCCACCGCATCCGATTCTTCTCTGGAATTTGTAATTCAGCAGGAGAAGGCCGGCCCCTCCGATGTCCCCGGTGAAATTACCGGTACGGGAACTCGATGTGACGTCGATGACGTTCTTCTGCCGCTGCTCAGTCGGGGTGGGATTCCAAAAAACATTGATACTCTTCGAGCTCTTGAGGGCCAACAGAATCAGGTGGCTTCTGTTGTGGCAAATTGCACGGTGGGGGTAAAGATAGGCGCTGCGAAAGGTTGTGGTGTGATCATTACAAAAAGCGGCTACGTGCTGACAGCGGCGCATGTCGCCATGCGTCCAGGATTGACAGCTGAGATATTCTTGGCAGATGGTCGAATCGTTAAGGCTAAATCTCTTGGCATGAATCGCAGCGTTGACGCTGGGCTGATGAAAATAGATGTTGACCAGAACGATGGGAAACCTTGGCCGCATGCGACGTTAGGATCCAGCGAGGGTCTATTACCGGGTATGTGGTGTATCGCAACAGGACATCCCGGTGGCTACGACAAGCAACGTGGAGCCGTTACACGGGTAGGCAGAATCTTGGCTGTTAGAGATCTAGCGTTAGTTACTGATTGTGCTCTGATTGGTGGGGATAGTGGTGGACCGCTTTTCAATCTAGCTGGTGAGCTGATCGCTGTTCACAGCCGGATTGGAAATGACGTTGCTGATAATCTACACGTTCCGATCAAACACTATGCAGACTCTTGGGAACGGATGCAGGAAGGCGAATCATGGGGTTATCTACCAGGTTTTAAGCCTGTCCTCGGCGTTCGCGGAAGCCCCGCGTCTGACAAAGCAGTACTGGAGGTCATTCGTGTTGGATCTCCTGCGGATAAAGCAGGTCTCCAAGAAGGAGACATTGTAGAGGAATTCGGAGATAAACTCTTGACGGACTTCAAGTCACTCCAAGACGCGGTTGCGGATACAATGCCTGGTGAACGAGTACGTTTATTGATTAATCGAAATGGCAAGACCCGCATCGTGGTTGTTGAGATAGGGCGAGCAGGTGGAGCTTGAAAGGTCTGATCGAATTAATCTTATTCATTGTTGAGTTGGTGTGATCATGCTGTTGAGAATCGCGTTAGCGACTATTTTAGCTTTTCAATATGGATCAGTTGTTGATTCACTCCGTGCTGACGAACGGAGGGATCAGCCTGCAATCCTTGACCTTTTTCGGCCTCTTGGGGAGCAAGTGAAAGAGTCGGTCGTCCAGATTCTGTGTGGTGGAACTCCAGTTGCATTAGGCACGGTGGTAGCGGCCGATGGTTACGTCATGACGAAGAGGAGTGAATTAACCAGTGACCCTATACGGGTTCGATTCGCTGACGGTCGCTTGTTTCCGGCAAGGGTAGCTGCTGTGAAGAGACGGAATGATCTTGCCTTGTTACGAGTTGATGCCGAGATAGACTTTCAACCTTTGACTTTCGCCACCCGTTCTCCCGCTATTGCGAGTTTTTTAATTTCAGTTGGACGGACTGGACGACCGATCGGGCTCGGTGTAGTAGGAGTCAAAGAACGGCCTATTGAACATCGAGGCCGTTTAGGAGTGATGCTGGAAGATGATGCGAAGGGAAGGGCACTGGTGCAGCTTGTCCTTCCAGAAAGTGGGGCAGCGATCGCAGGTATCAGTCCAGGCGATCGCATCATCGCTATCAATGGGGAAGCTGAGGGAAGTCGTGATGCTGTAATCAATCGACTAAAGAGTATGTATCCTGGTGAAAGCGTGAAGTTGACAATTCTAAGACCGAACGACCTTAGTGAGTTTGATTCGCTCGATATCAGTGCGCAGATACGCGAGTTGGGTATGTTGCAGGAATCTGCTAGCGATACAAAAGTAAACGGCCCTCGAAATATCAGGCTTAGTGGGTTTGATCGTGTTATCCAACACGATACCGTCCTAGATCCCGAAGATTGTGGTGGCCCAGTTATCGATTCAGAGGGACGCGCTATCGGTATGAACATCGCTCGCGCTGGACGAGTGGTGAGCTACCTTCTCCCTTCTTCGTTGATCTTACCCGAAATGTTGGAAATGCTCGAGGAAGCACGGGCCAACCTAGATTGAGCATCGTAACACGTTAGCTCAGAATTTTTTGCATGATAGCGACATCAAGCCATTGGTCATTGAGACGCCCAATCTCTTTTTGCACACCTACTAAGCCATAGCCCGCACGTTCATGAAATCGAAGGCTGCGTTCGTTGCTGGTAATGACTCGAGCAACGAGGTGATGGATACCTAAGTCAATGCAAGAATTTTCGGTTAGCTTTAGGAGTTGGCCCGCAATTCCTTTACCCATATGTTCGATAGCGAGATAGATAGCGATTTCGCGAGTAAGCCTGTAACCAAATCGGTTACTGTGTAATCTAGCTGCAGCCCAGCCAATCACGGTGTGATTCATTTCAGCAACAAACCAGATGTCCTTGTCGTTCTTCATGATTTGATCATGAAGAATACTGGTTTCCCATGGGACAGTCTCAAAAGTTGAACCGCCTAACTCAATGTGAGCGTTGTAGATTTTACAAATACCCGAAATGTCCTCAGAGATGACGCTGCGGTATTCGACATGGTGATGCATCCGGTTCGTGCTATCCATCATTTGTTTATCGGTTCGATTAATCTATCCCTGTATGAGATCGAATCCAGCTCAAAGCGCAATCTATCGATTCATGGTGTAGGTTCGTAATCTTATCATCGTGTCCTAAACCCTTCAGGATAACTTTTTTATGAGTACCCCCATAAACTTGAATGATTTGGTCCTGTATCCAAGCGGGTACTAAGGTATCGCATTCCGATTGTAAAAAAATTGCGGGAGATGTGCATTGTGGTGCGGTTAGCATTGCATTCATCGAATCACAGAGGCTGTTTGCGATGGGTTGAATCAAAGATTTCAAGCGATACCTAGCCGCCACGTTCTCCACCACAGGTATTAGTGAGGGTGGATTACGTAGTATGAGTCCAATTCTTTTTTTATCCGCGATATCAACTTGAGATGCGATGTTCAAAGCGCTTAAGCATCCGAGGCTATTCCCCAACAGCCAGAAAGTAACATCGTGAGGCATTTCATCTTTTGCCAAATGCCAGAAATGTCCTGCAAGCTCCGCTATGGTTGGCAGCTTAGCTTTTCCTGAACTGCCTCCATAACCCGGCGGATTCCATGTCCAGATTTCCGTCCGAATATCTGGCACGCCTGACATTGGAAAACTAGAGCTTCTCTCTCCTCGTCCAGCAGTCCCCGGAAACTTCAGCACCAACAATTCAGGTGGTTTCTCCTGAATGAAGTTACGTTGAACGAAGATTTCGATGCTCTCTCCCGCAAGCGTTACAATCTTCTTCAGTTGTTCAGGATTGTCGATTGGGTGCCGAGTGGGTTTCAGGACAAGTCGATCAAGCAGCGATTTTCGGAAACTCGCCAACATCTAATTGCTCATGATCCTCGTCTTGGTAGACGCTCTAGTGAACGCGTTGCCCCGGCTGAGCTCCACTGTCCACACTCAGAAGAAATACCTCAGAGCCGCCAGGTCCAGCTGCTGTAACCATTCCTTCGCTCAATCCAAATCGCATCTTCCTTGGCTTCAAATTCGCCACCATAACGACCAATCTCCCAACGAGCTCTTCCGGTTGGTAGGCTGCTTTGATTCCAGCGAACACCTGTCGAGTCTCATCGCCACCTAGACTCAACTGTAATTTAAGTAGTTTGTTTGCTTCGGGTACTTGCTCAGCCGAGATCACACGTGCAACTCGCAGGTCCACTTTCGCGAAATCTTCAATACTAATTTCATCGGAGAGCGGCTCATCCTGAAGGGGTTGATCGCTGTCCTTGAAAGAGCTTGTTTCAGATTGGCTGTCTTCGTTTGTGTCTTTGCTTTCTTCAATCATTTTTTCTAAATCCTCGGTTTGTACGCGATCGAGCATTCGGCTGAATTTTCCGACAGACGTGCCCAATAGCGGTGTTTTACTCTGTTCCCAAGTGGTGATTGGCTCATTTAACCAGTCGCTACTTTGTTCGGCTAGTTTAGGGAGAACAGGAGCGAGGTAGACCATTAGTTGCCGAAAGAGATTGACTGCGATCGTGCAGACGGCTTTTAGGTCTTCCTGCCGCTCCGGATCCTTTTTCATTTCCCATGGCTTGGAGTGTTCTACGAAGGGATTTGCAGCGTCAGCCAATTCCATAATGCGGCGAATGGCTTTCGCATAATCTTTTTCTTCGTATGCTTTGGCAATTTCATCGCCAGCCTTTGCACCCTGTTCGAACAAGCCGCCATCATCGGGGTAATGGGTAGCCAAGCCAGTCTGATGAGCGAACTTTCCAACCCGACTCGCCAAGTTAACGACCTTACCTACGAGGTCTGTGTTGATTTTCTTAGAGAATTCTTCAATGCCCAGATCCAAATCTTCAACTCTTTGTGTCAACTTCGAGGCATAAAAATATCTGAGATAGGTGGGGTCTACATGCTTCAGATAGGTCTCAGCAGCGATGAAGGTTCCTTTACTCTTGGACATCTTCTCACCGTTGACGGTTAAGAAGCCATGAATATGGACTTTGGTTGGAAGATTGAAGCCCGCAGTATGTAACATGCCTGGCCAAAAGAGAGTGTGAAAGTAAGTGATGTCTTTGCCGATGAAGTGATGGATCTCACACTGGTCGTTCTTCCACCAGCTATCTAACTCTTCGCCATGAGCGTTACACCACTGCTGTGTTGTAGCAATGTAACCAATAGGTGCATCGAACCAAACATACCAGTGGTTTCCCGGCGAGTCAGGGATCTCAAAACCAAAGTAGGGAGCAGGGCGACTGATATCCCAATCTCGGAGTTTATCGCTTAAGAAATGACCCTTTAGATAATTGGCTACCTCGTTTTGGAGGTGGTCACCTTCATCGACCCATGTAGTGAGGAAGTCTCTCAATTGCTCCAATTCAACGAATAGATGTTTTGCTTCTTTAACAACGGGAGTCGCGCCACTTAACGTACTTTTAGGGTCGATCAATTCAATTGGGCTGTAAGTGTGACCGCAATTACAGTTGTCGCCAGCTTGGTCCTTCAATCCACACTTAGGGCATGTTCCCCGCACAAAGCGGTCGGCAAGAAATGTCTCAGCTTCCGGGTCATAGAGTTGCTCAATATTTCGCTCTGTTACGAGATTTGCCTCGCGCAGTGATGACCAAAATTGCGCACATAAATGGAGGTTTTCTTCAGAGTTTGTACTTCCGTAATGATCAAATTGGATTCCAAATCCTGAGAAATCTCTCTGATGGGATTCACTCATTGTGGCTATCAGTTCTTCTTCACTTCGTCCCTCTTTTCGAGCGCGAATCATGATAGCGGTCCCGTGGGTATCATCGGCACAAAGATAGATACAGCGATGTCCACGAAGCTTTTGATAGCGAACCCAGATATCTGTTTGGATGTATTCCACTAGGTGCCCCAAGTGTATTGGACCATTTGCGTAGGGCAGGGCACTGGTGACAAGAATTTGGCGTTGCATGGGGTAGCTTTACGACGTGGATCTGTCTTTTGGATGCTGGTAGACCGACCCAGTAGTTTTGATGGAAAAAAGGCGATAATACTCGACAAAGTGAATTGTAATCACCAAGTCTGTTTTGGACGACAGGGATTGCGGGTTGGACTTTCAAAAGCAACTGCACCCGAGATCACTTCAAGGGCATTATTTTTGAATTTTCAACGAACGTTGCACTTCGGTCCGTGGTTTGGACTTGAATTCTGCCTACCGGTTTGGCGACGATTGCATTTAGGTTCGGTAAAGATCCTGAACCAAGATGCGGCTCTAGGCAGATATGCAGACAATTTGTTGGCTGCCAACGCCCATCGCATTCATGGGGAAATAGCACGCAGTACCGGTTTCAAGGAAGAATGGCATGCGCTACATACCATTGTTTGTGCTTCTGCTGAGCATGTTATTTGATCTGCGTCCCAGTACTGCCGAGGGACGCGATACAGTCCTACTCTACTTTGGGTCGCCCCACTGTAGCCCGTGTAAACTCATGAAGCCTCGAATTAGAGCTTTGGAACTCGAGGGAACCCCGGTTAGACAAATTGATGTTTTGCAAGAACCTTACCTTGCATCACGTTACGGAGTAAGGCAGACACCAACCTTCATTGTCATTTTGGGACAGAAGGAATTGACACGATTGGTAGGTCCACAGAGTCTTGTTCAATTGAGGCAAGCGATTGCCAATGATTCACCCAATGCAATCGTTCCAACCTGGTCAAAAGCACAAGAGCGACTGCGTGGAAATCTATCATCACATCGCAAATTTGGGAGTGCGAGCGCAAATGCTCTAAGTTCCAATCACGCCGATCTTTCCCCAATCGGGGGTCAACAGATTGTCACTGCGAATTCAGTTAGTTCGCTTGGCGAAGCGATGCCAAATCAGCATACGGCAGATTCAATTGAGCGAGCACGGGCAGCCACCGTACGTTTACGCGTTCATGACCCTGATGGATATGGTACCGGGACGGGTACGATTATAGACACTCGTGACGGCGAAGCGTTAGTGCTCACATGTGGTCATCTGTTTCGTGAAACCGGGGTTGATTCAGAGATAGAGGTTGATGTTTTTCGGGGTGGCCAATGTTTCACTTTGCCGGGACGGCTCATCGATTACGATTCGCAAATTCATGACATTGGTTTGGTTGGAATTCGAACAGAAATCGAATTCCAACCCATTCGGTTGCGTAGCGACAGTCACCACGCTCGGAGCGGTGAAACGGTCTTTAGTTTTGGCTGTGATCGCGGGAGTTTACCCACACGACGCGATACCCGAATCACTGGAGTGAATAGATACAATCAGCACCTTGGATTAACCAACTATGAAATAGAAGGTGCGCCCATTGATGGTCGAAGCGGCGGTGGACTTTTCGATCAACAAGGTTTATTGATCGGCGTCTGCAATGCAGCGGATTACCATGAAAATGTCGGTATATATGCCGGACTCGGTTCTATCAGGAAGCAGCTAGAACGAATTGGAATGGCTTCTCTAATGTCCCAAGACTGAGGCGATCTTAATTTGAGCATTGCTTTCTTTTATGATCGCGAAGAAGAAGTTCGCTACTACTCAAAATTGAATTCACTAACAATTTCTCCTGTGACTTTGTGGTGTCGCAGTGTTAGTTTAGGTGCAGAATTGGCAGATTTTGGGTACGAGAGTTCTCCGCTGAGGAAGCCTCCAGCTACACGAAGAAACCGATGAAGAGAGTGGACATCGCCCTCTCTCCAGCCCAACTGATGCTTCTCACTCCCAGGCCCACATCCAAACTCCCATAGGCCAGTTTCTTCATCTTCCGATGCGTATTGCCAGTGCCTATCGCCACAGAAAATAATCGTTCCCGGATAATCTGCTAGCCTTTTTCTAAGTTCGTTACCCTCATGCTTGAACTGTATGTTGGCGTGATTATCACGTTTGTTATTTCGATCGGGTCCGATGATAGGAGTCGGGCTTATGATTAATTTGAATTTCGCTTCGGATCGATTCAAGGTCTGAAAAAGCCACTTCTTCTGAGTAGAGCCTAAGATGCTCTTCTCTGGTCCATCGTCAATGTTGTTTGGGCTCCTGAAATCTCTACCTTCCAATAACCAGATTTGCAGATCCTTGCCCCAATTGATGGTTGTGAACCTTTCTTTGGCGGTTGGAAACTGTTCGTCGTTGAAGAGATCCCTTCCTTGTTCGAACGTAACCGACCCATAAGTCTGACCGGGCCAGCAATCATTCTTAAGAGTGTCGTGATCGTCCTTGAGGAAGTAAGAAGTATGGTTTGTATAAAATGCTCTATTACTTGGAAGCGAAAAAATTCGACTCCATTTGAATCGCATAAGTTCTTTGGTTAGCGCCCACGGCAAGGGCTTGTCATAGTATTCGATGTCCCCTGCGTGTATGACGAAGTCTGGATTTTCCTGTTCCATACTGGGGTAGATTTTATGTCCCTGAAATGCGTTGTCTCGCCGAAGGAAATCATGACAAGTGGTCAGGCAGAATTTTATAGGCACTTCCTGTTTTGTAGATGGAGCGGTTTGGAAATGTCCCCGGATCACTGCTGATACCTGCGAGTCACCCACAGGGCGTGCTTCCACGACCACTGCATAACGTAGGCCGGGGGATAGGTTTTCAAGCTTCCATTGATGGGTATAGTCAGTTGCCGAATGTGTCTTCACCCAGTCAGTAGTCTTGATGGACTTATTTTGCTTCTCGGGAAAGTAACTCAGCCGAATTTCGGCTTGCGTACCTGGACAGGAACCTAGCATTTCCGAAAGTTGATGACCGGGGGGTAACTGTGATGTCAGAAAGCTCTCCTCATCACCGGTGTTCTCCAAGGTTTGAACCTCGGAGCGACTTAATTCAATGAAATCAGGGCCATCCCTATTCATCTCCGCGATAGCCGTTGTTCGAGTCCAAATCACTGCTGAAGTTTGGTCAATCCAACCATTCTTAATCCCATTAGCGAGATAGGGACCTTTTGATCTTTCAGATTCCGTGGTTGGGTGGGTTCGGTTAGTCCATTGGAACTCTTTGAAAGAGATTTCACCACCATGGTCAGTGAGCATTATTCGTTGGGAATCAGTTGTATCTGCAAAACCTTGGACTCCCCAGAATTTACTTTTCGCTATCACTGCATCCCAAGAAGTGCCGGATGTTTTTAATTCAGCAATTAATTCACCATTTAGAAAGTGCTGAATGTGGTTTCCAACGGCGATAATCTTCGAGTAGTTCCATTGCCCTGCTGGTTTTAGCGGCTTGCTTTCCGAGGGAGCGATGAGATCGTAAATCGAACCGGTACTTGATTTGCCCGCGATGGACCGTTTTTCATCGATGATTTGATATTCAAGGCCAAGCCAACGATTTCCATGCTGATGGACACGGTACTTCAAACCGGAATTAGTATCACTCGCAATTTTCCATTTCCACGCTAGCTCAAAATCTTGGGGAATCGGAGGACTTAAAAGACTGCCCGAACCTCCACGGGGCTTGGATAGCTTGATTTCTCCGTCAGTGAAATCCCAGTGTCCTGAACTATCTTTTCCATCAAGTGTGACCCAAAAATCTCGCTGAATCCATTTTTCGCTCGACAGATTTGGTTTGGAAGGTGTTTGCGCGTTTACTGTACCCAGCGCACTCCAATTCAATACCCATACAAAGAAGGGTATCGCCGGCAAAAAGGTTCTTCGAATCGAATACATATTCAGTGCTTCGTTTATGGCTTGGAAGGAAATCTTGCTCAACATGCATCAAGGTTTTGTCTCGGCGAGTATTGTTATACGAAAGACTGACAGCAGAAATGGCTAAATGACTCAAAGCAAATAAACGAGATTGAAATTTGGAAATTATTTTCAGTTTCTTACCAAGATTGAGTCCAATCCGGCGAATTGAGGCATAGTTAAACCAATAAATCGTGAGGTTTCCAAGGGTTATCACATCTTTGCTGGAGAAAAAACATGATCAAAAAAATGCTTATCGCTTCTGGTGCAGTCTTTCTTCTTTCAACTTTTACAGTGGGTCTTCCTCTCTGGAGTTATGCTCGTTGCGGATTAGATTGGCTGAGTACTTCGGCCAACGAGGTGTTGCCTTTGGAGTGGGAGATTAAAAGAGCTAGGCAAATGATTGCTGATTTGAAACCAGAAATCGACCAAAATGCCCGGGAGATTGCTCGTGAAAAAGTGGAAGTCGCCCGCCTTGAAAAACAATTCAAAGACGCGAAAACAGGGCTGGATAAAAGTCGAGATCAGATTGAACGGCTCACTTTGGATCTGAAGGCGGGAGATACACAATACACTTATGCTGGTATTCACTATACAAGTGCTCAGGTCAAATCTGATCTAGAGGGAAGGTTCAAGCGACACAAGACCAAGTCAGAAACTGTGAAAAAGCTTTCGCAGATCTTGGATGCGAGGCGGTTGTCGCTTAAGTCGACGCAAAGCCGCATGTCGTCGATGATGGATGTAAAGCGTCAGCTTGAGGTGGAAGTAGAAAACCTCGAGGCGCGTCTTGGAGCGCTGCGGGTAGCTGAAACAACTACTGGACTTAGTCTTGATGACAGCCAACTACAGCGTACGAGAGATCTCTTGGATGACATCGCTATTCGCCTTGATGTTCATGAAGAATCAATAACTATTGAAACCGAGTATTTTGATCAGATTGATTTGAGTGAAACCGCAGAGCAAGATCTACTGGATGAGGTTGCTGAATATCTGGAACTTTCTTCAGAACAATCTGACGCGGAATCTTTGGTCGCGATTCAGCTGGATTGAGTCAGATACTTATTCAATAATGCACTGGCGCCCTTTCAGAGGCGTCATGGCAATAGACCCTCGTCGGGTGACTTTCCTTGTGACATTGAAACTGAGTTTCAAACTTAGGATCGACCAACCAACTACTGAGTGCTTCGAGCCAGAACATGACTTTTACTCACAAGCCAGGTTCAAAACCACTTCCGCGATACGAGATCCAAAGCGGAATCGGACGCGGTGGATTTGGGGAAGTCTATTTTGCTGTAAGCGATGCGGGTAAAGAAGTTGCTTTAAAGTCAGTGCAACGAAATTTGGACATCGAGCTGCGCGGAGTTACCAACTGCCTGAATCTAAAACATCCAAACCTAGTCGCACTACACGATATATGTGAAGATGAAAGCCAGCAGCCATGGGTCATCATGGAGTACGTGCGCGGTCCCAATTTACGACAGGTCATTGAGCAATCACCTGGTGGTCTTCCTATACACAAAGTTCAGTATTGGATAACTGGTGCGATATCTGGAGTCAAACATCTCCATCAGGCCGGCGTTGTTCATAGAGATTTAAAACCAGAGAATATTTTTGACGATAAGGGAATCGTCAAAGTTGGAGATTATGGACTCAGCACGGTGATTCAGCCTGCGCAAGAGAAGGGGACGGAGGGAGTTGGAACAGTCCACTATATGGCACCCGAGGTGGGTCGCGGTGAATATGGCCCTCCGGTCGATATTTATGCCTTCGGGGTGATTCTGCACGAACTCGTAACAGGTGCAGTGCCTTTTGATGGCGAGACGAAAAACGAGGTGATTATTAAACACTTAACTGCAACTCCGTGTCTTGACGATGTTCCCTATGCACTTCGATCGATCATCGAGACCTGTTTGCAGAAAGATCCGTCGCAGCGTTTTGATAATCTCGATTCACTATCCGAACATTTAGAAGCTGCATTCAGATCTACCGTTCAGTCTGAAATACCCATTGCGGATGTAGTTGACGTTCGGCAGGGGACTGAGGGGGACATGATCTTGGATGCGGAGCCATATATTTCTGGTAATGTACATCCAAAGGAGAGTGCGGCAATTTATCAGCGGTCTGCTGAATTTGACTTTCAGCAGCATCGAGATTCATTTCAGGTTTTTAGATATATCGTGGCAGCAATTTTGGTCGTGGGGGTCATCTCAAATCCTTGGGTTTTCGTCCCGATCATTGTTCTCGGACTAATTATTTACCTCCCAATCTTCGCTCTTCTGAGGATTTTCCGAGCTTATAGCAAGGACTCATCTGATCTGATTGACGATGAATCCCAGCAACAAATGGATACCCGTTCAGTTTCTTACCCTGTGGGTTCGAAAAAGTGGCGTTTGGTAATAAGGGAGCGATTAGCTTGCGAAAGTTTCTCGTACAAAAGTGTGACATGGCTTTTGTCGTCTGCATTGGTTCCCCCACTCTCCTTGCTCTTGAGTCTTATCTTCGTCTCGCTGATTTATCCTGAGAGTAAGTTGATTTATGCCTCATTTGCTCCTTTTATTTGGAGTGCTTCACTTGCAAGTGTTGCCGCGGTGGGGTTGTTGGCTCTGTCTCAGGTCTGGCAGGTTGAAGAAGACCATGACATTTCGCAACGGATAACCCTGGCAGCTTTGGGTAGTGTGGTAGGTATGTCGGCCTATCTACTGCATCAGTACCTGATGCTCGATACTCAGTTTGAATTAATTCGAGATGTGGAGGCAACACAGTTACCCGAATGGATCCTATTTGAGAATTCACCCACCATCTTGGCGTTTGTATCGCATTTTTCTGTGTTGTTTTTCTTTGTTAATTGGTATCGCTTAACGGACCCACTCAGAAAGAAACGATTTCAGATATGGGGCATTTTGGTGGTAGTGATTTGCGAATGGTGTGTACAGCAAATTCTCCCACTTTCGCAGCCTGCAACCATGCTTTTCGCCGCACAACTCGGTGTTGTGCTGCAGACTTCATCGGTCTGGCTTTCGAAAACGCATCAACTTTCAAATAGGAGTAAAGGAGTAGATCTCATTACAGGACGCTTCACATGAGGAATTTACAGTTGGTAGGGCAAGTTTTGATCCAGTGGGTAATTTGTTTCTCAACGATGGGAGTTGGAATCTCTCAGGATTCGAATGCGGTTGAAAAAGAACTTTCAGTGCCTCCTATGGACTTCCATGAATATCCTCGAGGAAGACCAAATTGGATAAACGCTAATGACTTAGAGAGAAAAGAAATTGCAGTGACATCTGCTCGCGAAACAGAAGAGGATGCAACAAGAGAAATTATCGACTTGAAAAGGCAGAGCGCCCTTCACTTACTGCAAAAGGCCTTCTTGGATGAAGCCGATCGAGAATTGATCGCCGGTCTTTTTAGTGATGCCGAAATTGAGAAATTGTTTGTAACGAAGAATTACTCTGGAAAGGTCAAAGTTGGGGGCAACACACGTTATGAATGTGCTGCGGAATTGATGATGTCTGAGGAGGCCGAAGTTTTTTTCAAATTGAATTTGTTGAATCAGCAGATTCGACGGCGAATAAAAACCATTTCAATTTCGATGTTGATTTTATCATGCAGTTTCTTTGTCATCGGTTGGCTGGTCAAAATCAAGTTAGTCGAAAGGGCTTCACAAGGGTAACAAGGCCAGTGCTTAATGTTATGTTGGAGTACGTTTTTTTGGAGTAAAAGGAGATGTTTATCCTGTCATCCATCTACGCATCCACATCTCTAGAATTAGAAGATTCCACATCCGATAACCATGATTTTGTTCATGGTTGAAGTGGGCATTGCACAGGGATTCAATCTTTTCTTTCTGAAAGAATTGACGCGTCTGAGCGTGATCGGATAGCAGCGTTTCTTGCACTAAAGCTTTCAATTCTTTTCTGAACCATCCAGCGATTGGAATTCCGAATCCCATTTTGGGGCGAGTGAAGATCTCACGCGGTATTTTGTTTGCAAAACACTGCTCAAGAATTAATTTACCCCTGCGGCCGCGGAATTTATTGCGGACTGGAAGAGACGCAGCCAGTTCTACCAGCCGGTGATCTAGAAATGGCTGCCGTACTTCGAGGCCATGTGCCATGGAGGCAATATCCACCTTAGTACACAAATCACATGGAAGGTACGTGAGAAGATCTGCAGACGAAGCTCGAGTCACTACATCTCGACCTTCACTTGAGTTCCAATTGGACTCCAAAAAAGCAAAGGGATCTTCGTTGGGTAGGCTTTCTAAAAAATCCGTTCTGTAAATTGACGCCCGGAGATCCTCAGGGAAGATCTGTAGCCAGTTTAGATAACGCCTTGAGGTCTTCTGACCAAAGGCATCGAGAAATCGCTTTGCCCGCCTGACAAACGATCGTCGTTTATTTGAATCTGGTAATCTTCGTACGATCCCATTTCCTGGAAAACGATTTACGGGAAAGAGCTTTTGTAGTTTTTCACTTAACCACAGTGCGCGATAACGCTCATAGCCAGCAAATAATTCATCCCCTCCATCACCAGAGAGTGCCACCGTCACTTCATTGCGAGTTTGCTCTGAGAGATACCACGTTGGAACAGCAGAGGAATCTCCGAAGGGTTCGTCGTAGTGGTATACCAATTGATCTAAAATCTCAACTCCATTGGGTTGTACTTCGAATCTCTTGTGCACTGTACCAAGGTGATTGGCGACTTGGGCCGCATACTTGGTTTCGTCAAAATCGGAAACGGGGAAGCCGATGCTGAACGTTCTTATGGGTTCCGATGAGTGCTCTTGCGCTAAGGCTGTCACTAAAGACGAATCGATACCACCCGACAGAAAAGATCCTAGTGGCACATCGCTCTGAAGGCGGAGGCGAACCGAGTCAGAGAGTATTTCGCTAACTGCGTCTTGGGCATCATGTTCGGAGATCTTGGCTTCATGCTTTAGGTTGAGATCCCAGTACCGATGAATGGAGATCTTCCCGTTTTCGAATATCAAAAAGTGGCCTGGTGGCAGCTTGTAGACACCTTCCCAAATGGTTTCGGGATGTGGAACGTACTGGTAGGTTAAGAAGTTATCGATAGCCTTGGAATTGATTCGTTCACAAACACCATTCACCTTGGCCAAGCTTTTTAATTCGCTACCAAATACAAACTGCTGATTTTTGAAAGCGTAATAAAGTGGTTTTTGTCCGATTCGATCACGCGCCAGTATGAGCCGGTGGCGCGTACTATCCCAAATTGCGACTGCAAACATACCATTGAGTTGTTCAAAGCAATCTGTCCCCTGATCCTCGTAAAGATGCAGGATGGTTTCTCCATCCCCTTCGGTCGAGAATTGATGACCGGATCCATGCAGCCTTTTGCGCAACGTAGGATAGTTATAAATCTCACCATTGAAGATGAGATGCATATCTTTTTTTTCGTTGCACAGAGGTTGTTTAGCGCCATCAAGGTCAATGATGCTCAAACGACGGAAACCCAGAGCGATGCCAAGATTCCTTCCTCTAGAATCACGATGATGGTCGCACCGCCATTGCGTTGACTGATCAGGGCCCCGATGTGCTAGGCTGTCCGTCATCTTTGTCAGAGTTTCGGTCGAGATTGCCTGTTGGGGATCGAGCCATACAGCCCCCGTAATACCACACATTTTGTGCTCCAACTCACTGAAGTAATGCCACTTGTGGCAGTATGACGGGGAATCAAACCCTGAGAAAGATAGATTTTGTTACGAGGATCTCAGCAGGACCAACTTGTTTTTTTAGCCAACAGTTAACAGGGCTCGAGTTTCAGGGGTGGAAACCCACAAAATCTGCTGTCACGCCCTTTTTCAAAACCGGTTTGGGAGATTTTAAAGTGTTCGGTTTACCCTCCACGAATTATCAGATCTCGCTCCTGCTGATTGGACTCGCCCATTTCCTGATGCTCGGATATGAATCTAACCGTCCAACGGATTACCTTCGATTGAGTACATCCCCGAACCTATTTATTGAATCTCATCTGTTAATAGCCCAGCATCAGAAGGGAAGACTCAGTGTTTCGCTAGATGTCTCGTCAGCGAGCGGTCCCCGGGGTAATGGGGTTCAACCAGGCGATTTGGCGCTGATTCAAACCTGTTCCTGTCCAGATGACTCATTGGAATCAAAACGCATTAAGCTTCGTTTTCCAAGTTCGATTGATGGATCGATGCAGGAAGCCTTTTTAATTGTACCTAACGATCCAAAGTCTGAGGGTACTCATCTTGTGGTAAACCTCCACTCGTGGAGTGCAGATTTGAATCAGAGATCGGATCTTGAAAAATTGGTTTTCGAGAAGAATTGGTATTATCTGTTCCCAAATTTTCGCGGATCGAATCAACAACCTGAAGCTTGTGGATCAAATCTGGCTCAACAAGATATTTTAGATGCGTTGGATCATACTCTTCGGGAATACTCTCTTGATCCACATCGTGTTTTGTTATCAGGGACTTCTGGTGGCGGTCACATGACCATGCTGATGGCTGGATTATATCCCGAGCGTTGGCTTGCTGCGTGCGCTTGGGTTGGGATCAGTGATTTATCCAGCTGGCATCGAAAGCATAAAGGAAGCCGATATGGCGACATGATCGAGAAATGTTGCGGTGGACCACCTGGAGAAATTCCGGGCGTTGATAAGCAATATAAAGACCGTAGTCCCATTCACTTTATTGCGTCCGCAAATGACCTGCCCATTGCATTTTTTGCCGGGATTCATGATGGACATCGTGGCAGCGTTCCGATTCGGCATTCGCTTGACGCCTTTAATCAGATCTGCATTAGAAATGGAGATCCCGTAATCAGCGAAAAAGAAATACAGGAATTGTCATCTCGCAATGGAAGGTTGAAAAAACCACAATCAATGGATGAAGGATATGATGCGGCAATTCAGCGTGATTTTTATCTGCAGCGGCATTCTCGCAACGCTCGTGTATTGATTTTTGAAGGTGGCCATGAAGAAATTGCTTCTGGAACCATTCATTGGTTCGAAAAAGCAGTGGGCCGGTAAGGTCGCAATAGGCCCTGATCTATCGACTTATTTAGGTTGCCAGTATTCATCGAAGAAGCCGGCGTATCTCACGATACCTGGATCGCGACTGTTGGCTTGATCGGTGATATCTATCAGGGCCCAATCGGGGAGTTTGGGAGTCTGTCTTGCATTATTTAGATAGGCATATTCTCGAAATGTAAATCCACTGTTTAATACGATATACCGACTCCTATTCAGCGGGTTAGGATGAATGAGTACGGGGACATGGCCGGCTTTAGGAACAGAATGGTTGCCAATCCGAATTGTCTCGGCATCCCAGCGGACGGGTAGCTGATCCGCGATCTTTTGAATGACGGAATTCGACTTATGGTCTCCGAACAAGATTAGATTTGAATTTGTAACTATATCTTCCGTCAATTCGTCATCTCTTATCTGTCGAATATCGCCACGGAAATGTTTTCGCCAGTGAGTCATTGCATGGGTGCTTTCTTCTTTTACCCACTGGTTGAGATCTTTATCGTCGCTTTGACCACTGGGTAAAACGAATACGAATCTCTCCATAAATGCGTCATCAACCGGTCCTTGTAGTCCTGGTTTCTTCATAAGCCGCTCGGGATTCCTCCCCAGCGGCACCCATGCATTGTCTTCACGAGAAAGTTTCCAGTGCCATGATAAGTCGGAGCGGGGTATAGGACCGCTCAGCGTTTGTCCATCGATGATGACTTTGATGGGTTCAGAGATGGGACCGATCCATTGGCCCGAATGGAAGTTAAATGAAAGCTCTGAAACATTATGGGTCTCTACCGTCAATGACTCATTGGTTAAGGATGCCTGTACTCTTGATTCTTTCCAATGTTCACGAAGTCCCAGAATTTCCAGCCAGTGATGTTTGCTGTAACGAAGGGTATAGGTCGTAAAGTCTAGCTTTGAAGGTATGGAGTGAGAGAAAGGAGATCTTTCTATAGATTGCATCCTTCGTTCAATCTCATTTTTCGAATCAGCATGTATCTTGTGGGCGGTGTTGGGACCTATGATATGGGTCAAGCCTACCCCATGACTCTCAAGGGACTTTGCCATGACATCGGCGGCTTGCTTCTGTTTGTCAAGTTCGCCGCTGTAGGCGATAGTGGGGCACGCTTTCAAATTTCTCGACCAAGGTGGACAATCATATAGATTCCACAGAGTCTGCTGGTGAACGGGGGCAGATTCTATAACGTTCTCATTCTGAAAGAGATTGAGAAACTCTCGGGTTTCCGCGAATCCTGCACCGGGGTTAGCAGCAAACCAAAGGTCAGGATAATGAGTGGCAAATTGCCAGCAACCTGCACCGCCCATTGAAAAACCACGCACACTGATCAATTTAGGATCGACAGGCACTCGTGCTTTCACATGCTCGAGCGATTCAAAGACGTCAACTTCACCAGCGAATTTAAAGGCATTGCAATAACGTCCATAAGGGTGCAACACGAATGAGTTTGGCGGTGTGTACTGGCCTGTGCTTTTTCTTTGTTGTGTCAGAAAATGAATTTCACTGACCTTTTCTCCTCTGCCATGAAACCAAATATCGAGACGTCGCTGTTGTTGACCGGTATTATTGTATTCTGGTGGAATGACGAGTCCGTAAGGCTGAATTGAGTCATCCAGTTTGGACTTGTAACCACCAATCACTGTGTAGGGTTGGTTGGACGATCGAATGCCTACTACTTCGGGCCACTTAGCTCCCCCATCAACCTTAGCAATACGTCGTGTCGCTTCGTCTAGCAGATCTGAGGCAGCTGCTAAATCTTGCGTTCGGTAAAACTGATTGAACTCCAGAGCAATCTCAACTGCACGGGGGAAAACAAGGATCTCCGACTCAATTTCTTCTAAGTGCTTTGCGTTAACACCATCGCCCAGTTTTACTGCTTCGCCTTTCAAGCTTGACCATTGTGTCCGAATAGCCTTGCACCGCCATAATAACGCCTGCCTGGCCGCTGGGTCGATTGCGATGCCCTCTGGTGGGATTTCGCGAACGTTCCTAGGGTCATTATCCGAGGGCCCATCTGCCGCTGCAAAAGATTGAAAAAAAAATGCGATCGCCAGAGAGGTTATCGCAATGAAAAAACGGCAGAGATTCATGCTTTGCTTTCGATGCTGGAAGTTACCTAATATGTCGTCGTTGACAACTCAAAGCCGTAGTCCTGTTAATCAATCCTTGACTTGCGAAAAAGGAATTCATCAGCATGAACATGAACTCTATCTTCGAGGTCTTACAACAACCTTCATTTGTTCCGGATCACCCGCGTAAAGGCGATCAAACCATTCCGGACCCTCTTCTAGATTGATCTCAGATGTAATCAATGGAGCGACGTTGATAATCCCTCGATTCATAAGGTCGATGCACTGAGGGTATTCCCCATTGCAACCACAGGTACCGTGAAGTGAAATTTCACGAGTTACCACTGACTGTAGTGGTAATTCAATCGTCGGGGACACGTTTCCGACCAAGGTTACATTGCCGCCTTTACGCGTAGATTCAATAGCTGTTGTGATTGTCGAGGTGGCCCCGACCACTTCCAAAGCTAAATCAGCGCCGCGACCTTCGGTTAACTGTCGAACCGCTTGTGCTACGGAGGTTTCCTCGGCGTTGATGAGATGGTCCGCGCCCAATTCTTTAGCAACTTGGAGTCGCTTGTGATTCACATCTACTGCAATGATTTGGCTTGCGCCAGCCGCCCTAGCAGCTTGAAGCGTTAACAACCCGATCATCCCTGTGCCGACTACCAATGCAGTATCACCGAGGGTAACAGGTGTGACATTCACGGCGTGCACCGCTACTGAGACAGCCTCGACTAACGCGGCGTGCTCGAAAGGAAGGGAGTCTGGCAGGCGATATACAATGCGCCGCGGCACGCTAATGCGTTCAGCGAAAGCACCATGTCTCCGGTATTCACCGCATGATACTCCTAGCACCATGCGATTATCGCATAGATTACCATTGCCTTGTCTGCAAAAATGACAGTTACCGCAGGACACCATTGAATCGAAGGTAACACGCGCACCCTCTTCCAAGTCATCTACATTTTCTCCGGTGCTGACCACTACACCCGATGCTTCGTGTCCCATCACCAATGGTGGGATACGCCTGCCTGTGCTGCCGTCATATCCATGAATATCACTGCCACAGATCCCACAAGCTTCGACTTGAATCAACACATCATCAGGACCTACTGATGGTTCTTCCACATCGGTCACTGTCATTTTTTTGTATTCGGTAAGTAGCAGTGCTTTCATTGGGATGATTCAATAATAATGGGTTTAGTGGATCTCAAAGGGACACTATTGTAAGTGACATCCGCATCGCTTTCATATAAGTACTGACATAAAGCCAAACGCTAATCAGCATTCCACTAGTTTAACACAGGATGTAGAGATTTGGATGATGACGAAACTTTGACCGCCTACCATGAGGCAGGGCATGCTACCGTGGGTTATGCATTGGGTGGTTCCGTCGAAGCTATCCAATTAGATGGGGAAAATGAAGTTACGGGGCAAAGATATTTTGGGGAATGCAGGATTTCTTGGCGGACGCTGAATGGGGAGATAAACACTCAACACCAGATGGAGATTCTAACCGTTTTAGCGGGGCCAGCCGCGGAGTTAGTTTACCGAGGTGAGCCAATTACTCTGGAGCAGTTGCAACCTTGGAAACAAGATCTGAATATGGCTTGGAGGTTGCTGCAGCGCGTAGGTGTAAGTCCCCGCGATCAATTAGAGCTGATGAGCAGAATCATCGACCGGTTGAAAGAGGTGATCAAAGAAGAGCCATGCTGGTCCGCTGTCGCGTCACTCGCAGATGCACTGCTTGCGCATGAATACTTAGAAGAAGATCAAGTCGAGGAGATTCTAGCTTTCTGGATGCATCGCTGATGGCTACAGCTCGTGCCTACCAGATCGTTTAGATATTTCATCGTGTCGGACGCGAGCTATACTTAGCAACAGAGAAAACTAGGATCGATTCGCGAAGATATAGGTTGACTTTTCATGCTACTGCAGTTTCTCATCCTCCTGCTTATTGCTTCATTGTCCATGCAAAGCTATGCCGGAGACCGTTCCTCGGAGTCTAAGCACACCCGACCAAATATTTTGATTGTCACGGTCGACGATATGAGCGCTGATTCTTTGGGAATTTATGGGTGTGAATTAGAAAATACATCACCCAACATTGATGCTTTTGCCCGCAGTGCGATGAGATTCCACCACGCACATGTACAAGTCGGTAACTGTATGCCCGGTAGAAATATCATGTGGTCGGGACTCTACGCACATCGAAATGGTGTAGAGGGTTTTATCCAGAATCCATCACCCGATTATCCTGTCCTTTGTGATCTTGCTAGGGAGGCAGGTTATTTTACTGCGATACGAGGGAAGGTTTCGCATTCAACTCCCTATTCCCCTTACCCATGGGACGCCATTCTGGATCAGGATTCTTCGGGGAAAAAATATCATGTGAAGGATCCAAGTAGTTATGGCGATGCAACTCGCAGAGGTATTGAGCAGGCGAGTGAAGAGGATAAGCCATTTTGTTTGATGGTAAATATTTCAGATCCTCACAAGCCATTTTACAATCCAGAATTTCGCAACGGTAAGCGAGTTGATCCTTACATACCCTCTCAGGTATTTGCCGCGGATGAAGTTTCGATTCCGGGCTTTCTCTTCGATGATCCAATCGTTCGAGCTGAACTCGCTTTATATTATTCATCAGTCCGGAGAGCGGACGATGCCTTTGCGGAAATCATAAGGGCGCTGAGAGAGGCTGGAAAAGAAGACGATACGGTAGTTTTCTTTTGTTCAGATCATGGCATGCCATTACCCTTCGCGAAAACTCAGCTTTACTATCACAGTACTCGAACACCGCTGATTGTGCGTTGGCCGGGTGTTACCACGCCAGATTATGTCGATAACCAACATATGGTCTCAGCCGTGGATTTCCTCCCTACTCTATTGGATGTAATGGGTCACACTTACCCTGTGCCTGGACAATTGCAGGGCAGGTCGTTTGCTCCGATCTTGCGAGGTGAACAACAGTCGGGAAGGGATTTCGTACTCCTACAATACAATCAGAATTCGGGTGCCTACCGTCATCCTATGCGAGGCATACAAACGAAAGAATATCTCTACCTATTTAATCCTTGGGCGAATGGAGAACGAAAGTTTGCGACCGCAACCACGGGCACCGCAACTTATCGAAGGATGAAGGAACTTGCCATAAAAGATGCCAACATCGCAAGAAGGTTGCAGCTATTTGATTATCGAGAGTTGGAGGAATTTTATAATGTCAGTGATGACCCAGACTGTTTAAAAAACCTTATTGGGTACACCGAGCAACAGAAACTGATACAAGCAATGAGAGGCCGGTTAGAGGAATCCTTGTCGGCAATCAATGACCCTGTCGCGTCTGTGATTTCAGAGATCAGTACTCCGGGAATCATTGATGCGTACATGCATGAGCAGGATGGAAAAACAGAGGAATTGAGAGAGAAACGTCGGCAGAATAAGGGAACAAAACCCTCTTCTCAAACAAAGCTGCCGGGAAAATCTTTGAGGATACAGATTCCTTCTAGTGTCTCCAGAGGAAAGGAATGCCAAGTTAAGGTGACTTATGATGTACCGAAACATCTTGGATCCCAGGCATTGCAGGTCACTCTAAAACGATCTATGGCGAGGGGGAGTACCGATGTTCCAGAGCGGATTGATCGGAAGAGTCAAGAAATTTCCGGAAAGGGCATCGAGGTCTTTTCCTTCATTGTCCCGGAAAACCTAAAAGTAAGTGAGGTTAGATTTGCTGCCTTCATCGGCAAAGAATTCAGTCATAATCTTGTGCACAAAATTAGCGACTCGATCAAAGTGCAGGAAAATTAAGGTCGACCATAAAATGCTACCAAGCATATCCTTGGCATTGTCAGAAAGACTGGTTCAGGACCAGCGTTGACGCAATGCGTCGGATATCACCGCGATCAGGATAACGGAACCGGTTATGATTTGCTTAATCGGATCACTCACGCCCAGCGTCGCCAACCCGGTCTGCAGCGTGGCGATGATGAGTACTCCCAGAAATGTTGAGCTCACATTGCCACGACCGCCCATCAGGCTCGTGCCGCCTATTACACATGCTGCAATAGCCGATAGCTCCATTCCCACTGCTGCGTTTGGGTCAGCAGTTGATAACTTTGCCGCGTGAAAAATTCCCGCAATCCCACAAAACACTCCGCAAAGGACGAATGCTGTAACTTTGTATGGAACCACGTTGATGCCAGATAGACGAACAGCGTCCTCATTCGTGCCTATCGCAATGCAGTATCGTCCGAATACCGTTCGCCGAAGAACAAACTGGCTCGCGACCACTACCGTCACTGCGAATAAAAAAGCTGGAGAAAATGAAATTGGTGAAATCGGGTTGCTGATCGGCTCAATAACAGAACCAATATATTTTGTTTCAGAGTTGGTAATCAGTTTGGTAAGACCCCTCGCTATTTCCAGCATGCTCAGGGTAACGATGAAAGACGGGATATTGGCTTTTACCGAAATCAAACCATTTGCAGCTCCACACAACGAACCGACCAAGACGGCCGCAATGATCGCAAGAAGTACGGGTTGATCATGGTCGATCAATAATGATCCCAAGGCTGCTGAAGATAAAGCGAGTGTTGAACCGACAGAAAGATCAATCCCACGAATGATGAGCACAAAGGTCATCCCAACCGCAACCAAGGTTAGGTCTGGTATTTGGTTCGCGATCACTCCAAGGGTTTGGAAACGAAAAAAACTATCGGTTCCCAGACCGAAGATGAGGGTCAGGATCCCGAGAACAACCAGTAAACCAGCGTGGTGTAATGCGAAATGCTTAGCAGTTTTTAATTGCATGGATCTTCCTCGGTTTTGGAATTGGCGAAACATGCTTTGATGATTTCCTCGGATTTCCAAGTTGCCCGATCAAAAGTCTGAGTGAGTTGTCCCTCAGCTAAAACAATAATTCGATCGCATGTCTGCATCAGTTCATCAAGATCACTGCTCACCATAATGATGCTCTTTCCCCTCGAAACAAAACGTTCCATGAGGGTGTAGAGTGATAATCTTGCTGCTGCATCGATCCCTCGAGTTGGCTCATCTAACAGCAGTGTTTGGGTATGAGTAATTAACCATTTACCAAAAGCTATTTTTTGTTGATTGCCTCCACTCAACGTGTGTAGATACTGTGATTGATCTTGGAAGGACACACCAAGCTCGCTCAGAAGGTCGTCGGAAACTCTTCGTTCTTTGGCTTCTTGCGTGATTCCAAACCTAGAAAACTTCTTTTTCAGGGAGGAAATTGTCAGATTTTGAGTTAGGTTAAGATCAAGCAGGACACCTGATTCTTTTCGATCTTCGGGGAGCATGCCCAAGCCATTCTGCGCTGCAAGATGTGGTCGCTGAAAAGGCTTATCCATAGTGTCACCTAAAACTTGTATGCTCCCTCTTTTACTCGAGACCTCACCATAAATTGCATTTAGTAGTTCTGTGCGACCTGAACCCATGAGCCCCGCAACACCGAGACGTTCGCCCCGTCGAAGATGAAATGAAATGTCTTGTAGCTGGTCATTTACCTTCAGATTTTTAACCCTAAGCGCTAGCTCGGGTTTGCAATAAGATTTGAATGCTGTTTCTGTCTGTGTTTTTCGATTTTTGCATGCGATCTGATCCAAGATCTGACTTGGTGTGATCTTGTCAGTGGCTCCTGTATAGACAAGTTCACCATCCCTAAGAATGGAAATTCGATCGGTGATTAAGGAAAGTTCATCTAAACGGTGTGAGATAAAAATAATTCCAATCCCTTGGTCTTTTAGTTCACATAGCCACTCGAAGAGTTGTTGTGTTTCAATTGAATTCAAGCTGCTTGTTGGTTCATCAAGAATTAGGATTTTGCATTGACGCGAAAGTGCCATAGCAATTTCTACTAGTTGCTGTTGACCCGCACCGAGTGACGCTATGGCACAATCCGGGTCGATCTGTGGGAGCCCGATGCGGTTGAGAAGCATCGCTGCCTGTTTCAGCAGTTGTCGATGTTGAATCACTCCGCACCGCGTGGGCAGCTTATTGAGAAAAAGATTTTCGGCTACGGTTAGATGATGGATCAGGGACAATTCCTGATGCACCATTTGAACGCCAGCTTGAATGGACTGTGTTCGATTCCGGGGTTGGTAGGTCTTGCCATCTAAAGTCATGCACCCGGAATCAGCGATTGTCAATCCGGCGATGATATTACAAAAGGTACTTTTACCCGCTCCATTTGCTCCCACTAAGCCATGAATCTCCCCCGCAGTGAGATCAAAATTGATGTTGCTTAGAACTTTTACCGCGAAACTTTTTGAAAGGTGATCAGCGGAGAAGAGTACATGCGTTTTCACTATTCGAGCGTTTCTTTGGTGATGAGGTCCACAGGTGTCTGAACGTCCAAAAGTTCAGCATTTTGATCACCTAATTGTTGAAGAGCGGCCTCGATACCAAAAACCGCGAGGTCAGCTGCGTGCTGATCCGCCGTAGCAAGCACGATGTCGTTCCGTATGAGCTCTTGGATGGCCGTGATGTTGTCAAATCCCACCACCTTCACTTGATCTGTTCGGTTCAAAGATTTAATTGCTGCCACTGCACCCAAAGCCATTGAATCGTTGGAGGCCATAATTGCTGAAAGATTAGGATATTCGCTGAGAATGGATATCGTCAGGCCGTTAGCTTTGTTGGTCTCCCAATCCGCAGACTGACTCGTAACGATTTCGAGCTTTGCATCTCTGGCTGCATCTTCAAAACCAAGTCGTCGCTGCACACCGTTAAAAGCTGTCGTTTTACCTTCAAGAATCGCGACTTGATCTCCTGGTTTTAGCTGATCTGCCAAGTAAGACCCAACCATTTTTGCACCTGATCGATTATCCGGACCGACAAAAGGTATTGAAACTGACTCCTGTTCCATGATGGATTTATCTAACTGGTTATCGATATTCACCACAACAACTCCAGCTTGCACAGCTCTTCGTAGCGCGGGAATGAGAGCTTTTGAATCCGCGGGGGCAATCACGATCGCATTCACACCTGAAGCGACCATTTCGTCGACCAAGGCAACCTGCCGCGCTAGATCCGTTTCATCTTTGATGCCATTACAAATCAATTCGTACGATTGATTAGCTGATTGATGCTGGATCGCTCCCTCTTGCATCGTAGAAAAAAATTCATTCGCGAGTGACTTCATGATCAAACCAATCCGAGGTTGTTCCATGACGTCGCTTTCTGCTGTGCCCGGTGAAGGGCTGTCATTGGATGATGTGCAGCCAACCCATTGAAAGATGAAAGCTGCATAGATAAGACAAAGGATGTTCAAATATTTAGATTTCATTTAAGTTTGGCCATAGCTAATAGAATTTCTTCATTGGTTGGCATGCTGGGCTGCGCACCCTTTTTTGTGACCGATAAAGCTCCAGCGACGGCCGCATATCGAGTTGATTCAAGCAGGCAGCCGGTCTCCACATATTTTACGGAGAAAGCACCGGCAAAGGCATCGCCTGCTGCAGTACTGTCTACAGGAGTGACAGAATAGGGTTCTATGAAGTGTGGTCTGTGGCCATCGTGTATCACTGTCCCTTGGCTGGATAATGTCACGATCGCATTCTTTGCTCCCAACTCCATTAACCGCTCAGACGCTTGAATCGCATCGTTTGGATGATGAACAGCTATGCCGGTTAGAATCTCGGCTTCAATTTGATTGGGGCAAATGACATCGACCCCATAAATATCATGATTCAAACAAGCCTTAGTAACCGGAGCCGGATCCAAGATGGTTTGAATGTTTGCTTTTCGTGCAACCTGTAAAGCAGCTTCGACAGTTTCTAAAGGGATTTCTAATTGAATCAATAGAATGTCAGAATTCTCAATGCAGTTAGAGCACTCTGTAATATGCGCTGGTTCGAACTGTAGATTCGCTCCCGAGGAAACAACGATTGAGTTCTCGCCTAGCTCATCCACGGTAACAATGGCGATACCACTCGCACAGTCTCGAACCGCCCGAACGTTTGACGATTCGATTTCGTGCGAATTCAAATTATCAATCAATTGTCCGCCGAAATCATCATCTCCAACGCATCCCAACATCATAACGTTCCCACCAGCTTTAGCTGCTGCACCTGCCTGACTTGCTCCTTTTCCACCGGAGACTTGTTGGGTCTGTTTCGCTAGAACAGTTTGGCCCGCTTTGGGCAATTGATCGCAATGTAGAACCATATCCATGTTGAGCGATCCAACAACGGTAATTTTTGGCTTCTTCATGGGTTACCATTTTGATCATTTTGGTGTCGCTTGTGGCGGTTGGCTTGCGAGGCAAACTAGGGTTTCTTTCACTCTAATTTTCTGAGCTTCTGTGAGTTGTAGGTATTGATGGCGACCGTCCTCGATAGGCTGGAACGTAGTGACACCATCGGCGTTAACCTGCACAACACCTGGTGAAGAAAGCTTGAAGTAATTCCGGTGAGGTCGAATAGCATAAAGAACGCTTGTGAGATCCCATGTGGGGCGATCATGTGGTGGAGGGTTGTATGCGTAATAAGCTTGCTTTAGCGGGTGATGCAAAACGTATTCAAAATCGTGTTGGATACTTTGGTGGGGATAGGGGATGGCAATGCCAATTTCGAAACCACTCCAAACCACCCGGGTTGGCCATTTTTCGGACAGAAAGCGAGCAGATTGTAGGTCTTTGATCACGTTGTACTCTCGATGGATCCTTGGTTTACCCTCCGCATCAGGAGGCATCTGAAACGCTCCTGCCATAATGGAAAGAAGTGACACTTTTTTTTGCACTAATTCTATCCCGCTTAGTTCACTGATTTCGTCGGGTGAGGATTTGAGAAGGTTTGCTAGATTAGTTGAGAATCCAACCTGCACGATGACCAACGAATGATCTTCAGCTTTGGAGAGTACCTGTCGCAATAGGACTACTGCATCTTCTGCTTTAACATCTTGCGGAAACACAGCATCATTTTTTTCACGCAGATCAACTAGTGAATTAAATTTGCCTTCTTCTGGGGTGATACCGCTTCTACAAACACCGATAGGAATATTTCCTCTTCCATAAAAAGTATTCACAGCATCGGTAAATGCCGCTGCTTTGCTATGGTCCTTTGTAATTGTGACGGCCAGAAGTTCGCACTCATTACGGTCTTGCAGTGCGTGAATCATTCCAAGAGCTAATACATCATCCACATCATTACCAATGTCCGTGTCGAAAATAATTTTCTGAGGATTCTTTTTCGAATCATCTCCCATCGCTGGAAGATTTAAGGCAAAAAGCATCAAAGTGAGGATCGGCAAGATATGAGCGTTCATCTGAACAGTAAGCCTCAGAGGTTTGACTAAAACATTCGGGGTGACGAATACAGCCACCCCCGTGTGCTTCGGAAGTAAAAACGGAAATGCTGAAGTGTGGGAAGTCCTTGGGGCTAACCTAGGTGATCGCGGGTAGCAATTTTTAAAAGCAAAGTTTACAGGCTCATCACCAAGTTAATGATCATTGGTTGCTTAGTGTAATCCGTATCCTTCCGCCCGTGTCTGGCGGAGGATGGATTCAGCCCTGTTTGTAGCTGTAGCCTTCCTCTTCCTACTCAGATGGAGTTATGGCCATCGGTAGTAGTTCCGCGGTCCCTCGCTGTCACTGTTTGGTGGTACTTCGATGAATCCGGAGCTGTTGCCAAGTGCAACAAGATCTCCGGATCCCTTTGTTTGGCAGAGTTCAATCTCCCCGTTAGGTAGTTCGTTGACTAAGGGAAACCAGTGAAGAGGGATACTCTGGTTGTTGCATTTCGCCAACCGCACAGCGGTAGGGGGTTGTTTCCAGGTGGTAAATCCAGCCATATATTTCAGCAGCGGTAGGCCGATTCGCTGACAACCTACCATTGCACTAACAGGATTTCCCGGTAGACCGAGAATTAACTTTCCTTCTTTTGTCGAAGCTCCAAGAATGGGTTTTCCTGGGCGTATGGGTAGGCCGTGGAAGATGATATTCGCGTTCATATCTCGAATCACATCCGGGACATGATCATAATCTCCCATGGAAACCCCACCTGTCATGATCACCGCATCAGAATGGTTCAAGCTCTGGCTGATCGACTTTTGTATCGATTCTCTGTCGTCAGGAGAATGCTGACAGTGCATGATACGAATCCATGGAAAAGATTCGAAGAAGACTTTCAAGGAGTTGCCATTGCTGTTCCGGATTTCCCAAGGATTCGGATCGCGCTGACTCAGTGCTCCTACTTCATCTCCCGTCGTCAAAATGGAGACTTTTATCGGTCGAGTTAACCGTACTTGTGTATGACCAAAGTTTGCAATGGTTGCGGCATTCGCTCCAGTGATACTAGATCCTTCCCGTAAGACAATAGATCCTTTTCGAGCGTTCTCTCCAGCCTTTCGGATATTAGCTCCCTCTGGATAACCTCTCTCATTAACTCGAATGAGAATTGTGGAGTCTCCTTCGACGGTATCTTCCTTTTTGATAACGATGTTCGCAGATATAGGAACGATGGCTCCAGTGAAAATCTTCATCGCTGTGTGGGGTTTGAGTTTTGGAGCAGGAGATCCAGCTTTGCTCTCACCTTCAACTTGAATATTCCTCTCAGTCTGCAGATCTTTGATGTTTAGGGCGTAACCATCCATCGCAGAGACATCAGCTGCGGGGCTGTGACGATCAGCAACAATGGATTCAGCTAGGACGCGACCATGGATGTTCTCATCTACCGATCTGCTTTCCAGTTCTGTTACGACAGCGAGATGATTAGCCAGTTCAGAGATGGCCTGATCAGGACACGAATACTTAAATTTCATTGATTATCGTTGGATCTGTGTTTGTTTGATCGTTCGAGAAATTTTCTCGGGTTGTTCGTCCGCTAAAAATCAGTGTCACATCCGAGGAGTTTTTTGTATTCACATGGATGATTAATGTTCGCCAGTTTCGACCTTTCAAAAAGGACAGTACTTACATGGTTTTGATGCATCCACTTATGAACGGCAAGATCGTGCTGGATGACAGATTTTACCGCTGATTGAGCGAGGGAAGTCGGGATAATTGAAATCAGAGGCTCTAATTGGTTCGTCTTTCCATGGAGGGCACATACAGGTTTAGTGGTGTCAATGATCCACTGATCCCGTAGCCTTGTGAGGTCTTCATGCATTATTTCCGGTGTGTCGATCGGCAAAAATATGCATGCCTGAAAATGTTTCGTAGCAGCATGCCTCAAGCATGTGGAGATTCCCGCTAGAGGTCCAAGGGATTCGTTTTCGTCGCTTATCGTGTTGAAGTGATTTCCCAAAGTCTTTTCTGGACTATCTTTCGCGGTCGAGATTACGATGTCCAAGCACAGATGTCTCAATTGCTCTATAGCGTGATCGAGAAAAGAATGGCCGTCGGAGTGTTTTAAAGATGCCTTGCTTTTACCCATCCTCGAGTATTTTCCCCCGTTCAACACAACGCCCAAAAGC
>JAAXIK010000486.1:0-25837 GCA_012270385.1 Rubripirellula sp.
GGTGTTTTCCGGAACTCCACAATTTCTTCTAGATCAGCTTTGACTCCCTCAAGTCCAGCGACATCTTTAAATTTCACCATTTTCTCACTTGCTTCAAATCGCTTGGCTGGGCTTTTGCTGAATCCCGATAAAAACCCGCCACCCATGATATCGCTGCGAGTTCTTCTCAGCATCATGAATAGAAAGAATAGGATTCCTAGGGGCAGACCAATCAGGGCAATGAAATAGATGACCTGTTGAGTATTGTCCGGCTCGAGATAGCTGTACCTGACGTTTTGCAGTTTGAGTTGAGATTCTAGTTGCGTCACCCAACCTGCGTCATTTGGGCGATTGAAGACAAACTTTTCAAGGTACTGATTTTCTTCGGAGGTATCTCGTCGAGACTCCTGTGTCGAGTTGGGTCTTGCACTCTCAGGAATCTCTGGTCGGGTGACGAATTTCCCATAAACTCGCCTCTCCGCTATCCCAACTTCCTCGATATTTCCCTTGTCTAATTCCGTCTGGAAAAAACTTGCCGAGATTCCTGATCTCTCTTCCTGACGGTTGTAAAACAATAAAACGACTAGAGCAGCGATAATGATCGCGATTAATAACGAATTATTGCCTCGCCGATTTTCAGGCTGCTCAGCTCCGGGGGTCTCACGCTGATCTGTCTTCTTATCCATTTCCTGCCTTCGGCCGATATCGATGCAGAGTCGTGCCAACGCAAAGCATCGAGTCATTTGTAGTCTAAAAAGAGACTCGGACGCTGGCAGCTCTTAAGATCATTGTATTGTAGTGGGTAAGTGTTCAAATGACTAACCGACTGAGACGGCGGTTTTCAGTGCAGCTTGCAGAGAAAATGAGAAAAAAGCGGAGATCCCCCGAAACCGATAAAAAACTAAGGCATCTGGCCAGTTACTAGCTACACCGTGTTTCGTATTCGCACTCCGGAAAAAAGCCACATTTTCACGCCATCATCTCTCTGGCTCGGCGGATCCGAAAAAAACTTGGAAATGTAACTTTGCAGCTGAAGAATCCTTTTTTAATCGAGTCACTTCAGCAGTGTTGCGCAAAAAATAAAAACATGGACGCAACGAATTTGAAAAGGATCCACCGATATCGGAAGTCTGATCCTCGCGGGTTGAGCAGTGAATTGCTCTCGCTGCTGTTGTCGCAGTCAAAATTCGGCCTGATCCTTGCCTGTTCGATGGGGAGTGATCTCATCGTTCTCTGCCTCTCGAAGATGTTCCTGTAAATCAGCCCGATTGATTCTTCTAATCAAGAGTATTTCTGTTTCGGTAAAACCTGCTTGGATTAAGCGTAGAGTCCAGTATGCATCGGATTTAACGAAGGATGCAGTAGGAGCATCCAGCTCCCCTTCGGGGTTGGTTTCTGAGATAAGATTCTCTGTGGTCACGGATAGGTTTTTACCGGTCTTGTCTCCAGGTGGCTCGGGAGGTTTGACATCTGGAAATTCACCCGGTTTGGATTCTTCACAAGGAGTTGTGGCAGAATCGCTTTGGTGATTCGCAGGGCTTGGGTCCATTCGGACAATGATCTCCAGGATGTCTTCACCGAACTGATCCGAATTCGACTTCCCGATGCCTTTGATTGATAGAAGCTCTTCCATGGATGTTGGCGCACTGGCGATGATACGTTCCATCGTTGAGTTAGTAAGGACTCGATATGCTGGCAATCCGAGTGCCGCGGATGTCTTTCTACGCCAAAGTCTCAATGCATCACGCAGCGGACTGTCCGGTTCCTCATCCTTTGCCTCAGTCTCTACGACATAGTCAGTTGAGGAATGATTTGCGACTGAATGTAATTTTTTGTCATCAGTATCGATTGGCTCCAGATGTTGTGTGGCATCTACCAACTTATTTGCCAAATCCTCTCGAAGATAAAACCCAGTAGGTAAAGGTGACCTGCCATGCATGATTTCTCGACCCAAATCGGTCATGTGAATCGTTGGTCGCCGCTGTTCAATTTCTTGCTGTAAGACTAAACCAAATTCACTTAATCGATCCATGATCAATACAACTTCAGATTGCTTCATGCTCGAGAGAAGCCCGTAGGTGCTCAGGCGATGCAATTTCCATTGTGTGAGTTTTTTGTTCTTGGAACCACATAGCATTTGAGCAACAAGATTTTTACCAAAACGTCCGTGCATCCGTGTCACACCACTCATCACAATCTGTAAACCACGAAACAAGTATTGATTTTGAACATCAGAAAGTGATTGGCCACTGCTAGCGTGCTGTTCTGGTGAGGCACTGCTTGCAAACGGTTGGCATCGATCACAGCTTCCACACTTCTTTGGTTGTTCTTCACCGAAGTACTCTAAGATGGCTAGTTGCCGGCACTCCGGATGCCTCGCGAATTGAATGACTGACTCCAGTTTTTCATATTCGCCGTTCTTGCGCTCATTAAGCTCTGCAAAGTCAATGGTTAGCGTATCAAACGGTCGGCCGTGATCGACGAAATGAATCCCGCGTCCTCGAAAGGGCGGTACGTAGTCGAACGATTTTAATTTGCTGAGTTCCCGAAGAGCTCGATTGAGCTGTGATCTCTCGACACCTGCAATTTTCCCGAGATAAGAGAGCGTAGTGTAGACATCTTCACCTCGTAGGTTGCCCACAACAGATTCCGCTGCCTGGAGCACCTTGCGGCGAATTTTTGCTTCTTTGGGTATTAGATCGAGTAATGTGGGTAAGTCAGAATCAATGCGAATCACTGCTTGATTGGAACTGCTATCCAATCTTTTGATCACTCCCGTTTTGGCTATTAGTTGCTCTGCCGTACTGATGGCTTCATTACTGTCCTTGGTGCCAATTAGATTTCGTACTTCCTCGAGTGTCAGTTCGATGGGGTCTTCATCTCTCGATTTCAAAAAATCATAAACCTGTTGGACTGTTTCTTTTGAAGGGTATCGATTTTCGATAAAGAACTCTTGAATGTACCGGTCACTGTAAGAAAACAGCATCAAACATTCACTGGGTTTTCCATCCCTCCCGGCTCGGCCAGCTTCTTGGTAATAAGCTTCTAAGCTGCCGGGCATGTTGTAATGCACAACGAATCGAATATCGGACTTGTCGATACCCATCCCGAATGCGTTTGTTGCAACGATGGCTGACAACTCACCTCCCATAAACGCTTCCTGGGTTTGTTGTCGATGGATGGGCTCAAGTCCGGCATGATAGATGCCTATTTTTTTATCTGTCGTTTTTTGTATGGATTCTGCGATCTCTTCACAGCGTTTTCGAGTTGCTGCATAAATGATTCCTGATCCTGATTGTTGATTCAGATACTGGATCAACGCCTCAGACTTTTCCTTCTCTGAGTTGCAATGATTTACGGAAAATCGAAGATTGTCTCGACTGAATCCCGTAACGAATATTTCAGGGTCTTGGAGATCCAGTAACGCAATGATGTCCTGCCTGACCGTGGGCGTGGCGGTTGCGGTTAGCGCAATGGTTTGCACTTGATTCAAGTATCGACTCCGAAATTGGCCGAGACGGGCATAATCCGGTCGGAAATCGTGTCCCCACTCACTCCCGAAACGTGCATCCTCAACAGCAAGTCAACCGACGTGCCATCGATAAATCGTCTCTATGAAACGACCGTTTCGTAATCTCTCCGGAGCGACGTAGATAAGGTCCAGTTCCTGCGATTCCATGCACCGCATGACAGATGCCTGTTCATCAAAGCTCAGGCTACTGTTAATTAGTTCGGCTCGGATGCCAAGGGTTTTCAGCGAGTCTACTTGATCCTTCATCAACGCTATCAGCGGCGAGATAACAATCGTCATACCGGATCGCATGAGACTCGGTAGATGATAGCAGAGACTTTTTCCTCCTCCAGTTGGCATCACACACATCACGTCTTTGCCTGAGGTCACAGCGTCGACGACCTCTTTTTGCCCGGGGCGAAACTCTTTCAGTCCGAGTGAAGTGAGAAAGGAATCTGGGGCTGTGTTTTCAGCCATGTAATTTTGACCCAGAGAGTTGAATTCGTTGTGGATTCGGTTTTATTGTTGTCTTGGTGGTAGGTTAAGAACCACTCGAAGTATAGGCTTTTGCTTATTCTCACCAAAGACAAGCATCTTGGACTCCATCCCATTCACCTGTCTTCGGACTCGAAATGCGAAAAAAACTTATGCGGTCGATTTCATTACAACAATCTGAGTTGGGTTTTCAAGCCAATACTCCCGAGCCTGTGCCAGGTGATGGAGAAGTGCTTGTCGACGTACGACTTGCAGGTATTTGTGAAACGGATCTCCAATTATGCCGAGGATACATGGGGTTTTCTGGAATACTCGGGCACGAGTTCATTGGAGTGGCAAGATCAGGGCGTTTTGAGGGTCAACGGGTAGTCGGGGAAATCAATTGTACTTGTCAGCATTGTCAGTGGTGCATGACTGGCATGGGTAATCATTGTCCTAATAGAACAGTGCTTGGGATTCTCAATCGGGATGGAGCCTTTGCTGACTGCTTGGCTATTCCCGAATCTAATCTACACGCTGTTCCTGATTCCGTTTCGGATGATCAAGCTGTTTTCACTGAGCCACTAGCTGCAGCTCTTCAGATATCTAAACAAGTCGATTTGTCACAGCGAAGGGTTGTTGTGCTTGGTGACGGCAGACTTGGCATCCTATGTGGCAAGGTTGCTAAGCTTTTTACGGATGACGTTTGCGCAATTGGAAAGCATGAAGATAAGCTTCAGCGATTTCATCAAATCGGAATCGAGACGCAAATTTTAAGTGATCTCCGGCTGGGAACGGATTTTGACGTGGTCATTGACTGCACGGGTTCTCCCACGGGTTTAGAGACTGCATGTCAGTTAGTAAAGCCACGCGGAACCATTGTGATGAAAACAACGGTAGCGGGGAATCATTCCTTGTCGCTTGCGTCCATTGTTATCAATGAGATCAATCTTGTTGGTTCGCGTTGTGGTCCATTCGCAGAAGCTCTCAACGTTATTGACTCAAAAGATTTGGGATTGGATGACCTTATCAGTCATCGATTTGCAATTGAGGAGGGAATACTGGCTATGAAGACTGCTGCTTCACCAGATGCTTTCAAAGTCTTATTGCATTTCCCGAAGCAGGCGAGTGCACAATGATCTCTGCAGGGATTTGGAATTTGGAAGCAGCAGCAACCTTCGCTCATCTAGCCATGCTTGAGAGGATTGGCTGAGTTGACACCTTGGGATTAAGCAGTTGTTTGCAACTGGTGGATAACACGCTGGACGATCTTTTCGATGGTGTCATGCGGTAAACTCGCACTCTGTTTTGATTCGGCGACTTGCGAGACTAGCGAATCGATTTCTCTCTGTGTCCTAGCTACAGCATCTCGTTGGTTTTCTGATAGCGGTACTCGTCCCGGTCCAAGGTCCCATCCCCGGGATCGCGCCCCAGCTCGAAAGCCTTCTGGAAACTCACCAAGGGAAATCATTGCATCGAATAATGGAATGAGTTGATATTGCAATCTCATTGCTTCATCAAGGTTACCTGAAGTCACGTTTTGATAGATCGCTCGGGTTAGCTCGGGAACCACCCCACTCGTTGCGTTAGTGCCGCCATCTGCTCCAGCAAGCAGCATGGGTGCGAGAGACGCATCCCAGCCGGTCAGGAAGGTGAAATCATCACGCATGGGCCTAATCGCCGAGATCATTCTCATCATATTTGGCAGGTCACCGCTGCTGTCCTTAATGCCAATAACGCGAGGAAACTCAGAAGCAAGTCTTACTACCGTTTCTACCTCGATGGGTGAAGCAAAAAGAGGAATGTTGTAGAGGGTGACGTCTACTTGAACATTTTCGGCGATCTCTCGGAAGTAAGCGTAGACTCCTTCGCTGCTGAGGCGGTAATAGAAAGGTGCTACAATTGCCACAGCGCGAACACCGAGTTCACCATAAGCATCACAAGCCTCGATTGTCGCTTTAACGTTGGCCTCGGCAGCACCGGCTAGTACAGGTACTCTCCCGTCAGCTTGATCCATGACAATGCGGACAATGTCTCTACGTTCCTCCGCAGAGAATCTTACGAATTCACCTGTACTGCCATTTGGATAGAGTCCATCCACACCTCGATCGATCAACCAATCAACATAGCCCCGCAATTTCTGCTCATCTACCCTGCCCTGCGCGTCGACGGGGGTGATGTTCGGGGTGAGGATTCCTTGAATTCTTTCTGGCATGATTTCTAGCAGTTGGTGAGAAGGGATCAGTATGCTGGACAGGGAAAGTTAGCTCCAACAATTGTAGATGTTTACAGACTCACTACTCTTTACGCAGATGTTCACGATTCCCTTAGGGATTTGCCGGTCGTGCCGATTGGTGTGATGGGTTGTGTCCTGATTTGAGTGCAAAATCGATGAAATGGAGAGTAAGAGCAATTAATGAACTGACTCAGGGGTTTTGAATGAACGAATTACTCTACTGCCAAGGTTTTTTTCCCCCGCGTTGAAGATGAAACTGAAGGCGTCGAATCATCATAGAAAGGTCTTTTGGCCGATCCATAGCGAGATCTCTAGTCTCATAGGGGTCAGATTTTAAATCGAAGAGCTCAAAATCGCCGGTAGGTAGATTGTGAACTAGCTTCAGGTCACCCCGGAGTACGGCTTCAATCGAAAGTCCCGCGTACCTTGATCCACCTTCCCTACGCACGAAATAAATTTCCCGGTCATGCCACGAGTGATTTAAATTCTCGAAGATGGGTGTTAAGGAAATGCCGTCGAGATGCTTGTCAGTTGCAAGGTCTAAAGCGTCCATAACGGTCGGATAGAAATCGGCCGTCGTGCATACCGCGTCGCTCGCGGATCCGGGCACAGTGATTCCCGGTACTTTGATGCAACCTGGAATCCTAAGGCCTCCTTCATACATGGACTGTTTTCCATCTCGCAGAGGACCATTGTTGGCTCCTACATTGACCTGTCCGCCGTTATCACTGGTGAAAATTACGATCGTTTCCCTGCCATTGCTGTTCTCTTCAAGTGATCGGAGAACGCTACCAATTCCATCATCCATGTGCTCAATCAATGCTACAAGTTTTGCACGCGATTTTGTGAGCTCTGGTGATCGGTTTTCAACTTTGGACAGCCAGTCTGAAGGGGGTTGAATGGGGGTATGCGGTGCATTGTAGGCCAAGTACAGAAACCAAGGTTGGTCTGCTGTTTCCGACTTTCTGGATGCAATCCAATCGCTTGCCCATTGCGAGAATAGATCTGTCGCATGGCCTTCTGGATCAATTTCTGCACGGTCCTTCACCATGTAGTTTTGACCATGTCGACGGTGATGGTAATAGTCGTCCATCATGTCTCCGAGGAATCCATGAAAATGGTCGAATCCATGCTTGAGAGGATGATCCTCTTCCGTCAGTCCGAGATGCCACTTGCCAATCCCTTTGGTCAGGTAACCTTCTTCTCGAAGTTGCTCGGGAAGCGTTTTCGCTATCGGCGCGAAATTGCCCCAGCTATTTTCCGGGTGAGTGCGAATGACTCCCGGGACACCAACTCGGTCCGGGTAGCAACCGGTCAGAACAGACGCTCGTGTCGGTGAGCATACCGGACAATTCGCATAGAGCCGATTCAGTTTCAGAGATTGGTCAAATAATCGATCGATATGAGGCGTATTTAAATCTTCACTACCAAGGCATCCTAGGTCTGCAAACCCAAGATCATCTACGATAATTAATAAGACATTAGGTTGTTTTCCTTGACTCCCGATTGCGTATTCCATCGAAAATCCAAAGAGGAATAGAGGAAGTGCGAGAAGCCAGTACGTTATTTGCATCGTATAAAATCAATCCTGAAAGTGGTTATGGCTTGCGGAGTGTCTGAGTTTACAGGCTACGATTTTTTTTAGGTTAATTCCAGTCGCTGGTTTTCCCGAAGGCTATCGTGATAGGTTCAGCACCGATCGATTTTAGCTGTTCACCGCTCCCTAGATTGATTCGCAGGGATCAATCTGTGTCCCAGTATTCAGGAGCGTAAGGGATGAGCCCGATACCCTGTTTTCTCCTAATATTGATACCAGCTACATGGAGCCAGGCACTTTTGTGGGCAGTCGTTGCCGTTTGAGAATTGGGTACAGGTCGAAGTGGGACTACAATTAAGCGATAGGGGTAGGATCCAGTTTTCAGCTAAGCTGCACGTTAGAAAGTGATTTTCAGTAAATAAACAAATTTTGGGTCATATTTGGGTACTCGCGACATGCAGGAAGGTAGGGATTCCAGCTCATCGAAACCCGGAGATCAAAGCTTCGGTAGCGCGCCCGGGTCGGACCGTTTATCGATGGATCATGATCTCACGCGCGCAAAAACGGTGATCCGTGGGTCTTCCAAGGCGGCGGCTAACCCAGGGATAGTTCAACCAAAGCAAGGAACACCCGCAACAGTAGCGAAGGTTCTTCTCGGGAAACATTTGAATCATTTTCTTCTCGAAGAACTGATCGGCGGCTGTGGCATGCGTGCAGTTTTTCGAGCGCATGATGAGCAACTGGATCGAATAGTAGCCATCAAAGTGATCCCTTTTGTAGGGGAAGATCCTGATCTACAAAGACGATTTCGCAATGAAGCTCAAAACGCTGCGAAGTTAGATCATCCGAAAATCGCGAGGGTTTTTGATGCTGGTAGTCAAGATGATTGGCATTACATCGTCTTCGAGCATATCGATGGTGTTAATATTCGAGATCTCGTTACCAACCACGGTGTGCTCTCAGTAGATCAAGCGGTCCTATACACCTGTCAACTTGGCGAGGCTCTCCAGCACGCATCAGACCGAGGCATTGTTCACAGGGATGTTAAACCGTCGAATGTTCTCGTTACAAAAGATGAACAAGTTCGATTGGTGGATATGGGGCTCGCCCGCTCGGCAAGTCTAGAGTTAACCGACGACATGACGGCGAGCGGTGTAACGCTTGGGACGTTCGATTATATTTCCCCGGAGCAGGCGAAGGATCCCCGAGACACGGATCTCCGCAGTGATCTCTATTCCCTCGGCTGCACGCTATACTTCATGTTGACGGGATTCCCACCGTTTCCCGGTGGAACTACTCTGCAAAAACTATTGAGTCATGGCAACACACCACCTCCGGACGTTCAAGCGATTCGACGAGATGTGAGTACTAGCTTGAAGTCCGTTATCGAGAAAATGCTGGCTAAGCGTCCAGCTGATCGATACCAAACAGCTCATGATCTACTCGCTGATTTGGATGAAGTGGCTAGACGCGATGGACTTCAACGGACTCAGCTTCTGAATCCTGATCCGGTTTCACCGGCGAGATCTTGGTTGCTTTTAGTGGAGCAGCATTCACCTTGGGTGATTGCTGCTGTGTTGATGCTTCTTGTTGCTGGATGGCTGCAATTGCAGTCCTATGCTTACCGAGGTCAAACTCGAGTGCCTGGAATTGGGGATTCCGGCTTGGGCATGGATCGAATGACTCGCCAAGGCTCGGGGAGCAGGATGCCTAATGTATTGAATGAGGGTATTCAAGCTGACGATTCGTCGATACCAACCAACAGCGAACAAATTTCTGCGAGCATGGAGCAGGCTCAGGCATCCAATGATGCGGGTGGAGTCAATGACCAAATAGATCTGAGACCTGAAACCATTGTGAACGAGTCAGATTCGCAGGAAGTTGGCGAAAATGCAGATGCACGCATGCCGACAGACAGTCAAGTCGATGAGGTAGAGAATGTTCTCGTGGCACCAGAAGTTAATGCAGCGACATCTAGTGAAGACTCCGCGGAAGAAATGTTGAATGAGTCTAGCGGGGTGATGCCGGAGATCACGGTAGTTCGGGTTGTAAGTGTTTTACAAGAACAGGAAAAGCTTGAATCAGGAGTAGTGGAAACGATCGATTTCGAATTTGCTTTGGATCTTGCTCAACAACACCCCTCAACGAGTAGGATTGAATTAACGGTGCCGCTCTTGGTGTGTTCCAAGCCCATCACGCTGGCGTCAGACGACTTGCTTATCACCTCAACTATCGGCGGAACGACGATCGTTTTTCAATCGAATGATTCCTTGGTGATGTCCCGGACCAAGATGTTTTCGATCGGTAGTCATCCTGTGGTCTTTGAGGATATTCATTTTGTTTGGAATGTAGCCCCTGATGATTTAAACGGTGGGTGTTTATTCGAAGTCAATCCGAACGAACTAGTGCGGTTCACCGATTGTTCGATCACGGTCAATAACAGATTGTTTACCGATGAAGTCTATGCGTTTGACGTGATCACGGACCCCAGTGCGTTGAGAGTAGACGAGCTTCAAAGTGAGGAAAAACTCCCTCTTGTCTGGTTAGAGCTGAATAATGCGATCATCCGAGGGCAGATGACGATGCTGCACATGGATTTTGCTACGAAATTATGGTTGGACTGGGACAACGGTTTGCTCTCGGTGACCGATCGAATGATAGATACTGCCGGCGCGTTGTATCCGCCGGATCCCGTCGGCGGCACCATCCGAATGAAACTTTGGAGAGTTACCTCTCATGTTCCAAAAGGTTTGTTTTTGATGAGAGTGGGGGGCAGTGGTGCTTATCCGGTTGCCCTTGAGCGAGTGGCGCACGAGTGTGTTTTCGGGGGCAATCCCGGGGTGCCCCACTTTGATTTACGTGGATTTCCAAGTGTCTCAGATGGAATTCCCATCAAGTTTCAGGGAGCATCCAATACCTACGTGACCGATGGTGATCAATCCGATCCCATGCTGCGTGTGTCTAGTTCTTTAGATGATCGACGTATGATTTTCATGAAGGAAATTGCTGAAAAATCCGTGCCTTGGGCTGCGGATAAATCCCCCCGATGGTCGGTGAATTGGGAATTTGAGGGGTTGAGTGAATTGCCGTTTGACCAGCGCTTGCCGGCGAATTATCGGCAAATGGACCCAAATCCATTGGGTTTTGACGAGAAAGCTCTCCCTTCACTGCCCGAAAGAGCGGAATTTGACGACGATGCTGTGCAGGCGGCATTGTCAAATCAGTCAATTCGCTAAGAATGGATATCACCATTTGACTTTTTGTCTTGGTTGAGACTTAATAAATAAGCCCTAATGGTTGAAACAACTGGTTTACCCACCCTCCCCAAGCAACAACTCGAGTAATCTGCTTCGAGTTGCTCGCCCAGAGCTTAGGGGATTACATAATTTTGGAGTTTATGAATGAAACGTTTTGCTGTGATCTTCGGATGTTTGATGCTCTTCTCGAGCCCTGCCTTGGCAAACAGTACCTTCAGTAAGTTTTGGAAAGCTGAGTTTGCTGGTGCAGAAGCGGATGAAGGATTCGTGAAAGCGGTCAAAACTCAAGGCTGCTACATCTGTCACATCAACGGCGAAGATAAGAAAAAGGTTCGAAACGAATACGGTGAAGCTATCCATAAGTACCTCGATGCCGAGGACTTTCCGAGGGATTATGTGAAAGAGAATCCAGAAGAAGCCAAAGCGAAAATACTTGCTGGCTTCAAAAAAGCTGGTGAGCATAAGAGCAAAGATGGGAAAACATTCGCTGAGAAAATCAAGAATAATGAGATCCCTGCTACCAACTCTGGTAAATAAAAGTCGATTTAAAATAGAAGCTTGATTAGACGCCTGCCCGCGATTGTGGCAGGCGTTTTTTATGCACGCTTATGAGGAGAACAGCAAGTTCTTCTTCAAACACATTCGTGTTGGATTAAGACGATCCATTCACTTTTAGATCAAGTGATTTTACGCTTTGAGCACTTTCAATAGGTTGAGATTTGATGAATAGCATGAAGTTAAGTTTAGCAATGCTCCTTTTTTCCGCCGGTTTTTTTACAAACTGCCAAGCTGAAGATGCCGAGGGTTTCACTTCGCTTTTCGACGGTAAAACTTTGAGTGGCTGGAGAACTGCAGAAGAGAATACTAATAGCTGGAAAGTGCTCGATGGGATGTTGGTTTGCGATGGGCCAAGGTGTCATCTTTTCTATGAGGGTGACGCAGCCCCTTTTAAAGATTTTCATTTCATTGCTGAAGTGAAGACAACTCCCGGTAGTAATGCGGGAATTTATTTCCATACCAAGTTCCAACCCACGGGATGGCCAAAATATGGTTACGAATGTCAAGTGAATGTTACCCACAAGGATCCCAAAAAAACCAGCAGCTTATATGCGGTTGAAAACATTGCGGACCCAGGAGTCAAAGACAATGAGTGGTACACCCAAGAAATAATCGTTCGCGGAAAACGGATCCAGCTCAAAGTTAACGGCAAGACGCTTGTTGATTACACAGAGCCTAAGAATAAGCAAGCTGAGAGTAAGCAGTTTGAGCGTAGACTGGATTCCGGGACATTCGCTCTTCAGGCACACGATCCTGATAGCAAGGTCTACTTCAGAAATCTCAGAGTGAAAAAGATTAGCGAGTAGATGATTTTCTATGTCGCCAAGGTCTTACTGAGCTATTCAGTTGCCGACAATCCCATTGAGCAGCATTTCTATTGCAGGATTAGCTGCTTTGCTGACCATTAATCGATCTCCTGCCTGTAAGGCATAGTCACTTGATGGTTGTACGCTATCTTTGCTTCTCTCCATTTTGATTTCCATCCGAACCCCACTGATGGACTCAGACGATGCTCGGAAAAGCGTGGCTTCAACGTAACCAAGTGCTTTCAATACACCCGTTTGGCTCAGTAGTTCACTTACATAGACTGTGCGTTCATCGTCAGGTAGCGGCAGTACACGGACAGGATGGTTATCGCCGACCACCTGTAATACTACGCCGTTTTCGGACTTCGCTCGCTTCACGGCGTAGTACACAGCTTCCGTCATCGAAGAGTCCACCCGAGATCCAAGGCTTAATTGATTTCCTCCTGTAGAACTCGGAATCTGAAAGGGGTTTTTAGGAAGCTGCAAAGGGGCGCACCCCCAAGAACCTACAAGAGGAAATACCAAGAGAGAAAAAACGCGAAACCTCATGCATCCTGTAACGCTTATGAAATTTCCGGTACTGGTCTTAGTTTTCATCTCAATCAGGCCATCCACTGGCTTTTGTAATTTAGCGGTTAGGTAAACTTTGAGGATTATCGGTGCCCCGACAGGGCGAACTTGAGCCCAATGGTCGACAATCTGAGTTGGCCGTCGCTAGTGCAGTTTGGATTGAAGGGGGTTAGGGGTTTAGGCTTACAAAAACCTCTTGATGGCGTTATTTTGATTTAGGAAGATCTCAATGGGCCGATAGATTCCGCGGGAAATCATGAGTATCAAACACCACGATGGCCCCCGTTTAGGTGGGTAGAGTGTTTTTTAGTCGAAGGCTTGAGCTGCGGCTCGTGAAAATTTCGCTGCAACCTGATATTTTCAGCGAGAATTCCTGCTTCACGAATTCGCGATCGCCCGCTATACTTCGCGGCCCTTGATATAAATAAAATTTTGACTCTGACGTTTAATCGAGATTACTGATGGCTCGGCAATGTGAAGTATGCGGCAAGAAAGTCCAAATGGGCAATCGCGTTGAAACGCGTGGTAAGGCCAAATACCTAGGCGGTGTTGGTACCAAGATCACGGGAATTACCCGTCGTAAATTTGTGCCCAATCTGCAAAAAGTTCACGTTACTCTTCCTAACGGCCAAAACACGACCTTGCGAGTATGCACTCAGTGTATTCGTAGTGGTCGAGTGAGAAAAACGGTTAAAACAAAGCCTTTCGATGTCAGTAAAGCCTAAAGCAGAGTCGGTTGAGTTTTCGGATCTGGAAGTTCGTAAGCTAGCTTATCTAGCTAGGTTAGAACTCACCGAGCAGGAATTGTCTGAGTTGAGCCCACAACTTGGGCAGATTATTGAGTTTGTAAAAACACTCTCAGAGTTGGATACCGAGGGCGTTGAACCAATGACTACGGCACTCGACGTAGACAATCGTTGGAGAGAGGACCAGTTAGTTGATGGCCTGGCTTCAGAAGAAGCTGTATCGAACTCTCCAGCAACTGATGGGGAGTGCTTTCTTGTTCCTGCAGTCCTCGGTACTTCGGGTGCTAAGAATTAGGACCGGTCAGGTAATCCCTACCTGATTGACGCCCCTTTTTGGACAAGACTTCTCTCATCTCTCTTGTTTCTGTGGCTGAAATCAGTCAAAAGTTCCAGGCAGAAGTGCACGGTACTGAATCTTTTGTTGCGCTTCATCATTTTATGGATTGCAACTATGAATTCAACTGGATTTGAACGGGCTCAGCCCCATGCCCGCATCGTCATCTGCTTCTTTCTAATAGCCCCGATACATTTCATATCTTGCTATCATTCGCTGGGGGAGAATTCCGCGAAGCGAATAATATCGATGCGACCTATCACGGAACGAAGCGCTGTAGAACGGTATCGTTCAGATTCAGAGGTCGATACCCAATCAATGACAAATTCAAATCAGGCTGTAACCCAGCCAAGTTTGAGACCCAGTGAGGTAATAGCAACAGATACATCTCACTCCATACAACTGGCCCAATTTCAATTTCCCACCCCCGAATCGAGCTCAGCGGAGGATCCGAGCTTTCTCGATGGTGGTAACGGAAACGCAACTCTGGAGTCTACGGATGAGAACAGCTTGATGCCTTTTCCACCAGATCGTAGCTCTCCACCGAGTCAGAAAAGTACTCGCGCGGCAGAACCGGCTTTTGAAGCCCAGGATTCATCTGCGGGAAGAGAGCGTGAATTGCCAAGAAACGTTGACGCCACAACTGACGATTTTCAAAGTCAGGGTGTTCCAGCATACGCACCTTTTTCTGTTCCTGATTCGGGCGAACAGTATGCGACAATGAACAATTCAACATTTGTATCCCCACCTAGCAATTATATTGCAGTTGCATCGTGGGGTAGGAATTGTAAACCGACAGGCGTTGGAACAGGGATGCCGCATCGCATCGAAGCAGCTACCAATATCAAATCTCCTGCGAATGGTCTTATTCGTGTCTCGACTGCTACGCTTCTAGAGCAGTATCCTTCAATACCGGATAGGCCTTTCATGACGATGGGCCAAGAACGTAATCGAGTGGTTGTGGGGCAAGGCATCGTTGGGCAGCCTGTTGCGTATGTTCCGGGGCAATGGGTCAGGAATAGTCTTCGCTATCTATTTCCATGAACTTAGTTTTTCCGAGGACTTGGGTTTTCCAAATCTTTAACTGTAGGATTGACTTTGACTTCGATTACAACCCTGTTGCTGCCAGCCGTCAGTCAGAGTGGAACCCGTCCAACAGAGTGTGAGCCTAGAAGTAACCCCATTGCACAATTAAACGACTGTGACCTCGCTGTAGCGATTGATGTTCTGCGAGCTACATCCGTCATTGTGAAGGCATTAGCTTCTGGTGCTGAAAGTGTGATGACTTGCGAAACAATCGAACAGGCGCACCGATTAGCGGAGTCTGAGCCTGATCGCACTCTGTTGTGTGGCGAACGTAATTGTCAAAAGGTTGATGGATTTGCCTTGGGTAATTCTCCGAGTGAGTACACATCTGAAAACGTCCATGGAAAGAGGCTCGTTCTCACAACCACCAATGGAACTAAGGCGATCGAAATGGCAAGCCCCGTTCCCTCGCTGGCGATTGCCAGTTTTTTAAATCTTTCAGCAGTGATATCAAGAATTTTACGAGCTCGGCACACGTGTATCATTTGCGCAGGCACGAATGGAGTGATTACTTCCGAGGATGTTCTCCTTGCAGGCGCGCTGGTCACAGGGATTAAGAATGTCTGCAAAGCTGCACAATTTGACGATGCCTCTGAAATCTCCGCTTCGTTTTGGGAGTCCAGCATGAATTTAGATCCTAAAGATAGTGATCAAAGCATTGCCTTGCAGCTTGCTGATAGATTGCAGCGAACGGAGGGTGGACGGAACCTAATTGGTGTGGGCTACGAGAATGATTTGCTAGCCTGCAGTCAGATCAACTCGTTACCGATCCTGCCGATGCGAAAAGCAGTTTCTCCATCGTGTTTCGAGTTGGATGATTCAGCTCGCTGAAAGATAAATCTGTGGTGGTAAACCGATTAAAAAATTTACAATTTGTAGGGATTTTTTAGGTTTAAGACGTGCCAGAAGTGAATGATCGCCTCATTTTGGTGCGATTGAGTGAGGATACGCTGGCGAATTTGCACAACGGGTCATGATTCCATATTGCAGCGTTGCACAGCAATTCGCTATGAGAGGGGTAATGGAATACTCAGTGGCTAATGCAAATTCTCATGGATCGGGAAAGCAAGATGTCAACAAGATGGATCAAGCCTGGTGAATGTAAATCACTGGCGGTGCTGGTTGAGACGGTTATCGGACAAATCTTATTGCAACATGAGGCACCGATCTGCCTCGAACTCGATATAGATACCGACATCGATGTTCCAGCTAACGCCGAACAGGTAGTTCAACTGTTGTCATCGCTAGTTACTCAGTCACTTGAAGAAATGGAAGGTGGTGGAGATCTTACTGTAACCGCTGTTTGCACATCATCCGGAGTCGAGCTGGAACTAGCCGACACGGGTTCCGCAGTGGAAGATCGCTCAAAACGTTTACCTATGATCGCTGCATCGATGGGAGCTAGTCTTTCATGGCAAAATTGCCCACAAGGTGGTGGAGCGGTGACAATTATTTTCCCAAGGCAAAGCCAAAATCGGCGAGCTGCGGCGTAGGTTGAGAATTTTCTGCTCACCGCATTCAAGAGATACTCTTTTGGAATGCCAAAGTCACTATCGTCCTCCTGACGAAATCCTGCTACTAGTACTTACATGGATTTATTAAGACAATCGACGGGGCAGGCGCGTCAGGCATTGGATTCGATGCCACCTCTTTCTCGCGCTGTCCTGGCAGTTATGCTACTTCTGGTTCTTGCCAGCGGCAGCTTTCTCTATCGATCTGCTAGTGATTCGAGCCATGAAATGTTATTCGGTGGCCGCTCTTTGGTGGATCATGAGCTGGATGCAATTGAACTCGCATTTAGTCGTGCAGGACTCGATGCTTGGCAACGTAGTGGTCGCCAGATTCAGATACCGAAGGAAAAGCGATCCGAATATCTAGCAGCTTTGTCAGATACATCCGCGCTACCCTTCACACTACGGAATCCGATGAAAGAAGCTATGCAGGCTTCTAATCTTTTTGATTCGACATCGATGCGAAATTCTCGGGAGATGCTGGCCAAGGAACAAGATCTGGGAATAAAGATTGCCGCATTTCCTGACGTTCAGTGGGCAAGTGTTGATTATGACGAGGGGGAGAAAAGAGGGCTGTCTTCGCCAAAACAGCAATCTGCCAGCATTTTGGTGATTCCTCAGACAGATTCACCCTTAAGCCACAATCGGATTAAAAGCATTCAAGAATTGGTGCGTGGTTCATTTGCAGGATTAAACGCGGAGGATATTGTCGTCATTGACACGAATGCCAACCCGGATGATGGTGTTTTTAATGAGGATCCTGCGTTCAGAAAGCAGAAAGAAGTAGAGACAAGAATCGAGCAAAAGGTAAGAAATCTTTTGGCTGATTTCCCCGCTAAGATTGCAGTGTCAGCACAGATTGAAGATGCCTCAGACAAACAGCGGGCTTTGCTAAAAATCCGATCAGATACTGTCAATCTTTTGACACCTAAAACGCTATTGGATGTGCTTGATAACAAACATCCGGTCTCAGCATCCAAGCGTGATTCTGCGAGTGTGATCGGAAATCGATCGGTTGTGATCACGAGTTCTTTTGATGATTTAGTGCGCGAAGCGGCTGATACAATCGGTAAGGAAAATCAGACGAATGATTATTCCGAGTTCAAATCTCTCCGAATTAAGTCAGTTCGCGTGTCCGTTGGATTACCAACCAGCTACTATCAACAATTACACACCCAAGAGTTCAGGAAGAATAAGCCCGGCAAGGTTGGAGAAGACGTGCCGGGGATGACGGATCAGGATTTAGCAGATTTAAGGGGGAAGACAGAGGATGTGATCCGATCTGCGGTGACTGTTCTTTTACCCGAGGCGAAATCTGCGTTGACGGACACCCCACTCGTGGAAGTTTGGGACTATACAGATTTTTCGGGTGTCGGGGTGACTTCCACGAATCAAGCCGAGTCGATATTTGGCTGGATGATAAACTCAAAAAACCACCTTCTCTATCTTGCTTTGTCTTTTCTGACTTTGTTGGCGGTTGTGGGATATTCAAAGTTTTCGTCCCAAAGAAAGCTCTTATCTCACGAAGATAAAGCAGCCGCTGAGTCTTTGAGACTTCATGAAATGACGAAACGGCACGGCGAGTTGTACCGACCTACCGACCATGCAAGCAAACTCGAGCGTCAATTATCAGCATCGTTTGAGTCAGATCCGGAACTCGGTGCAAAAGTCATTCAAAATTGGATTCGGCAGGCGGGTTAACTCGAAGTCTTATTACGCTGGAGTGATTTCACTTTTGGCTCCCAAGATTCTGCCAATTTTCGATCCCCTCCGGCTGATTTTGTCACTGCGAGATGAGATTCTCTCTTTCGCGATAGGTGGTGCTTTTTCTATAAGTACCCTGTCGGAATGAACGGTACAGGCGATACCTGATGCGCGGGTAATTTTTTTTAGATTCTAGGTTGTTCGATGCCAAGTCGTCCAAGGAATGCAGGAGTCGATCGCGAAACGGTGTTGCGCCGTTTAGGCATCGTGTTACGGGAAGTTCCGCCTGCGACATACTTGCGCATGATGGGGCTACTCGATGATGAAACCTCGCGGTCGATCCAGCGTGTGATATCTGCCCTTGGGGTTGTCGAACCTGAGGAGCGAAAAACTGCTTTTGAATTATTCAATGCAAGCCTGAATCAAGAAAGTGACCAGTTTGCCACCGATGACTCGCTGCATTTGAGTGATTTCAAACGTGAACCTGATTCCCTAACTGACGAGCAACAAGATGTTGTCTCTCCCATTTCGCATGGCGAAGGATTGGGGAAGCAAGTAAAGAGATTTCAACAGGCAGCATCGCCCAAGGCCATGCAGGAATTAGCGTTTTTGAATAATGTGAACAAAGCTAAACTTGCCCACTTGTTGGAAGGCGAGCATCCTCAGACGGTCGCCTTGGTTTTAGCCTCGATTCAGCCTAGCGTGGCCGCCGAGTTGCTGCGTACTTTTCAACCCGATCTCCAGCATAAGGTTATGGTTCGCTTAAGTCGCTTGAGCAATATTCCACATGCTGCATTCGAGGAGGCAGCAGCTCACTTTAAGACGCGAATCAATCAGCAAGTTGAAGATCAAGAGATAAATCTTGGCGTGAAGGCTTTAAAAGCCATTATGGATGTCATGCCTACGGATGCTGACGAGAAGATCTGCAACAGACGTCAACTCAGTTCGCTCGATCAGGTTGTCGCTGCTTGTACACCGAAAACTACAATGACAGGTCACAACACATCCCCACGTTTGCATGCTGCGCCTGCATCCATGGCAAGTCAAAACGAGGACGGAGGTGATGATCATGTTGGAGTCGAATCCTCTCAGGAAGATGTGTCAGGAGATGATCAATGGACAGATGAAGAAGTTCACCAACATCTCATTCATCTGAACCCCAAAGACTTTTGTCTTGCACTGAGTCACGTCCCCACTCACGAAGCACTATTAGTGTTATGTGGTATTCCTGCTGGTGTGGCAAATCGTGTCATCGCTTTACTATCTCGATCTCAGGCAAAGTCCGTCAGAAAAAAGATGGTAGCTATGAAATCGATCAGTCTTCAAGAAATTGATGACGCTAAATTCAAAGTCTCAAATCTTGCTCGCGACATCACTCGTCGCTCAATGATTTCATCAAAATCTGCTTAGGGGAAGATCAGTGGCTGAAGTTCTTAAGCAAGCGATGGCCAGCTTATCCAGCGTGGCAGAGTTTAATCTCTCCGACCTTGAAGAGGAGGGAAACCGACAACTAGAAGCTTGTCGAACGCAAATTGAACAAATGTTGCATGCGGCTGAGGCTGATGCACAAAAGATTAAGGATCATGCTCGCGAAGAAGGCTATCTTGCTGGAATTAAACAAGCTGAAGATCACATTCTCCATCAGATTCATGAGAAAGCTGAAGAGAAATCGCAAGCCGAATTGGATAGGCTTAATGAGTCGGTAAGAGAACTATATCGAGCCTACGAAAATTGGATGCAGGAGTATACCGTTTCGGTTACTGATTTGGCCACGATGATTGCGGAGCGAATCCTCAGGGCCAAATTGGAAACCTCACCCCAAATAGTCTTGCGGTGGATTAGGGAGGCACTCGTTAGCACGCGAATGTCGAATGAGGTGAAATTGTCGCTCAACCCGACTACCGCGAATGAAATCCAAGAAGCATTAACCAAGATGTTGCAACAAGAGGATCTGCTTGAAAAGGTCGAGGTGGTGCCTGATTCTGGGGTGGATTTGCATGGTGTAACGATCACACAGTCCGGTGGATCTATCCATGCAGGATTAACTGCCCAATTGAACCGCTTGTCCGAGGTACTTAATCGGTGAGTGGCAAACGAAAAATCGAAGTCCTGAAACTGCCGACGCTTCCTAGTCGACCCTGTCTGGAGGATCGAATTAGTGAGGCCGCAGTGTTTAAGATGGTCGGCAGAGTTTCTGCGGTGACGGGAGATGCGATTGAATTGGAAGGAATGAGTGTTCCACTTGGAGCCATATGTCTTCTTACAACGCAATCGAGAAAGCAGGTCAAAGGGCGTGTGATTGGGTTTAGGGGATTGAACCCAATCCTGTCACCGCTGGAGTCCCTGGAATCGGTAGCTGCTGGTGATACTGTTGAATTAGTTGATTATCAACAATATCTGTGGGTCGGTGATTCGTTGTGCGGTCGGGTCGTTGATGCTTTTGGTCAACCGCTGGATGGCCAGAAGCTTCCATCAAATCTAAGTAGCATCAAAGCCGAGCGAGAACCTCCGGCATCTCTAGACCGCCGACCGATCAATCATCGTTTTAGTACAGGTGTAAAACTGATTGACGCCTGTTTGACTTGTGGTCGCGGTCAGCGGCTTGGGGTTTTTGCAGGATCAGGAATCGGCAAAAGCACTCTACTCGGAATGCTCGCTAATGGCTCTGAGGCCGATCGAATAGTCATTGCAATGGTCGGAGAACGTGGCCGAGAAGTCCAAGAGTTCATCCAAAATATCCTGGGAGATGAAGGATTGTCGCGAAGCGTCGTTGTAGTCGCAACTAGCGATAAACCGGCGGCTCAACGGGTTGCTGCCGCATGGACGGCTACCTCAATCGCTGAGTCGTTTCGTGATGAGGGCCACCATGTTTTACTGCTCTTTGATTCGATCACCCGTTTTGCAATGGCACAGCGAGAACTCGGCTTGGCATCGGGGGAACCACCCACGACAAAAGGTTATCCACCAAGCGCTTTCCAGGCTCTGCCGAGATTGGTTGAAAGAGCGGGATGTAATGCTATTGGCGCAATCACCGCTTTTTATACTGTTCTCGTGGAAGGTGATGATCAACAGGAACCCATCGCGGATGCACTGCGAGGGCTTCTCGACGGTCATATTGTACTGAGCCGTGATCTTGCCGAAGAGTTTATGTATCCGGCGATCGATCTTTTGCAATCAATCAGCCGTTTGCAACCAAGGCTGGTTGATCAAGTACTCGCTGATGCGGTTGGTGAGCTGAGGAGATTGATGGCAATATACCGAAGGAATGCCGATTTAATCACTATAGGCGCTTACCGTAGAGGAAGCGATGAAAATATTGACGCAGCTATTTTAGTACATGAACTATTCAAGAAATTTGCTACTCAGGATTCGAGTGAATCGGTCGATTTAATTGACGCACAGAACATGTTAATTGAATTGGTAAATTCATTGGCTCATGACGGGAGCACATCTCAAGGGTTGATCACTTCGCAATTTGATCCGATCGGTACCTCGGTGGATCTTTGAATTGAATTCTTGGATCACTTGATATGGAAAAAAGAGAGTTGCAACTTCAATCTGTTCTTCAGTGGCGGGAATATCAGCGACAAGGCATGATTCAAGCTTTGGCGAGGATTGAATCCAAAATGGATCAGACTAGAAAGAGTATCGAACAGATTCAAAAAGAGCGTGACTCACTAAATGATTTCAGTCGTGAACACAGAGAGGGTGAGTTATCGGTTGATCGACTTCTTGAATTCCATCGCTACGAATTGCAATTGAGAGAGATGCAAGATTCGTTGCGATTAGAGCATGAGGAATTAACTGAAAAATCAAACAAGCGACGCTGCAAATTGGTCGAAGCCGACCTTGAGCTTAAGAAGATTGAGCAGCTCATGAATCGTAGGCAGGAGATAGTCAATAGAACGGCTCGTCAGCAAGAACTGAAGATAATGGATGAGTTTTCGACGCAGCGTAGTAGGAGCAGGTAAAAGAGTGATTGTCCATAGCTTCTCGAAGGTCTTTGGATCTTTTGTCTCGCTGTGAATGCTTGCCGAAACACGATCATCCAAGGTATGCGGCCAACATTTTGAGAAGTCTGAGACCTTTTACTATTTGCTAAACCATCCAAGAATCTGTAGCTTTTTAAGACTTAAAACTTTGTTCGATCGAAACGACTCAGTCCATTTTTTACCGTCGTAATACCCGATTGATCATGTAGCTCTTCTTAGAAATTCCAAATACTTTTATTCACGTAAATTTTGACTCAGAAGAAAATGCCCAAAGCACCAAAAACTGCAATTCAGCCCACACGTGCTGAGGATTATCCCGAGTGGTATCAACAAGTGATTCGGTCGGCTGATCTGGCAGAGAGTTCGCCCGTTCGGGGTTGTATGGTAATCAAGCCATGGGGCTATCGTCTGTGGGAAAATATGCAAAGAGCTTTGGACGACATGTTCAAAGCTACCGGTCATCAGAATGCATACTTTCCGCTTTTCATCCCTATGAGTTTTCTTGAAAAGGAAGCTGAACACGTTGAAGGTTTTGCAAAAGAGTGTGCGGTGGTAACACATCATCGCTTGGAGCCTGATCCAGAGGGCGGCCTCAGACCGGCCGGGGCATTGGAAGAACCTTTAATTGTTCGCCCAACCAGCGAAACCATCATTGGAGCTACCTACGCGAAGTGGGTGCAGAGTCATCGCGATTTACCCATCCTGATTAATCAATGGGCGAATGTGGTTAGGTGGGAAATGCGAACACGAATGTTCTTGAGGACAGCAGAGTTTTTGTGGCAGGAGGGGCATACAGTTCATGCTACTTCTGATGAGGCGATTGCTGAAACAGAGCAGATGATCAACGTTTATGCGGATTTTGCTCAGAACTGGATGGCTATGCCTGTCATCATTGGAAGCAAGACACCAGCAGAGCGATTTCCCGGAGCCATCGAAACGCTCTCCATTGAAGCAATGATGCAAGATAGAAAAGCGTTGCAAGCAGGGACCAGCCACTTCTTGGGGCAAAATTTCTCAAAAGCGCAAGACATCATGTTTCAAGCTGAAAATGGGGAACGCCAATATGCGTGGACGACCAGCTGGGGTGTTTCGACAAGATTGGTCGGAGCTCTGATCATGAGCCACAGTGATGATGATGGACTCGTGCTTCCACCTCGATTATCTCCTGACCAGATCGTTATTCTGCCGATTTACCGTGATGATTCACAGAGAGCGGATGTCCTGAACTACGCTGAATCTCTTAAAGGCGCGCTGTCATCTAAGTCGTTTCTAGAATCACCGTTGCGAGTCGCAATCGATGATCGTGATATGCGTGGTGGTGAGAAAAAATGGCATCACGTTAAGCGAGGTGTGCCGATACGCATCGAGGTCGGTCCCAAGGATATGGAGAAGGATTCAGTTTTTGTTGGGCGACGGGATCAATCCAAAAGTTTTGGTATGAATCGAGATGAGTTTGTGGCGCAAGTTCCAGCTATTCTCGGTGAAATGCAGCAGAATCTATTTGACCGAGCGTTGAAGTTAAGAATGGATAATACGCATGATATAAACAATGAGTCGGAATTTAGAGATTTCTTCACCGCAACCAATGAAAATGAATTTCACGGCGGCTTTGCAAATTGCCATTTTGCCGATGAGCAGTCTATTGAGCCTCTATTGAAGGAATTAAAGGTTACAATTCGATGCGTACCCATCGTAGATAATGATGAGGCGGGCACTTGTTTTTCAACTGGCAAGCCAGCGGAAAAGAAAGCGATTTTTGCGAAGGCCTATTAGCAGTTTGGGGTCACGAGCAGTGAGGATTCGTTGATGCAAACCCTATCCCAATTAATTGGACGGGTCGCAGCTTGATTACTTTAGTGAAGCTCGCGACTGCCTAGGGAGTTTACTCCTGCTCGGAATCATTGGCCTCTCTGATAGATGGCGGTAAGCAGTGATTCGGTATCCTTGAACTTCTTTCCCGAATCCAATGCATCATCGATCAGCTGTCTTGCATCTGCTTCGCCGTGACCTAGAGCCACCAATGCATCAAAGGTTTCTTCAGCCACCATTGATCCACCTGTTGACTCTGTTTCTGCGTTGTCACGCTGAACCATTAAGGCGAATCGAGGCATCTTTCGACGAAGCTTGGCAATGATGCGTTCACTGGTGGCTGGACCGATACCGGGTAAGGCGGATAGGCCTTTGGCATCCTGTTCCTCAATCAGAACAGCCAACTCACGAACCGGCCGAATCATTGCCCTCAAGGCTTTCTTCATTCCTACTCCATCAACACTACAGAAAAGATCGAAGAATTGCCGTTCAGGCTCGGTAAGGAAGCCAATAAGTCGAGGGGTCATCCTGCTTCCCTGAAGATTGCCTTCAATGTAATGGAGTGTATGTAAACGCATTTGTTGATTCAGGTGACTTTGGAGCTGTCGTCGGGTGTAATCCGCCACCAAGATTTCATATTCGAATGGTTCTGACTCCAAGTAAATGGAGGTTTCGCCTACACGACTTATTTTTCCGTTGATGGTAACGATCACAGTTGGATGACTCGCAATAAAAAAGGGTTGCTATTTTGACGTTCGGCTACGTTCGATTTATCTCATCCTAGCCGCCGTATCGCGTCCAATTCATCAGATCCTAGATGCTTGATTTTTTGAAGATTGGGTTCCCAGATGATGACCGCAAAGTGCAATGGCAAGTGCGTCGGCCACATCGGCCGGTGCGGGAATTTCGGGTAGACCAAGTTGGATTTTTACTGCCAATTGCATTTGATGTTTAGGAGCTCGCCCATTTCCCGTCATGACCTTTTTAACCCGTGTGGGTTCATAATGAGCTACTTCGAGTCCAGCTTGTCCTGCGGCTAAACAAATCGCACCACGCGCGTGACCCATTAGGATTGCAGTTCGAGGCCTATCATAGTGCGAAAACAACTGCTCCAGGGCCATGAAATCAGGATTGAATTGCTCGATCACATCTGCAATTCCGGCATGAATCTCGGTAATCCGTTGTTCTATTCTATTAGCAGGTTTGCTTCTAATCACTCCTGCCTCGACGATTCGCCCCCGACCCACTCCGGGTTGAGGACTTTCAAATTCAATGATTCCATAGCCCGTTACATTCAGTCCCGGATCAACCCCCAGAATTCGTTGCTTGTTCGGTCCATCATTTTGACCTGGGATGAGATTGGTCACGAAGTACGTTCCCAGTTTGTGCCTTCTTTCTTATCCAGCAGTGCAATTCCAAGTTCGGTTAAACGATTGCGGATGATGTCAGCAGTGGCATAGTCCTTATTGCTCCTTGCTTCCTTCCTCAGATCAATAAGGAGACGCATGACTTCGTCCAGTAATTCGCTGTCACCTTCACCATCGCCCGCTTGGCTTTGTACAGGTTTGACAAAGAGACCAAGAACCAACGAAAGTTGTTTAAGAGTCCTGGTAGCTTGAGAAAGCTCGTTGACCCGAGCGTCATTGGGATCAGCATTTGCATCAAGTTGATATTCATCAATGTAGCGATTCAGTGATCTTAAAAGATCAAACAATACGCTAATAGCG